>CAYOTU010000031.1:0-15047 GCA_964406905.1 uncultured Myxococcales bacterium
ATTTCTTCGACGTGGCGATTGACGGCGCAGGGGCCCTCGGTGGGTTGGTGGCTGGCACCGGCCCGGTCGGTGGACTGTCGATCATTACTGTGGACGGTACCACGTATGGCCTCAATCTTTATCCAGACGATCCCCTGGACACCTTCACTGCCCTGCTGCGGATGGCGCAGACTGCGACCGGGTTGCTCCTGTCCGGCCTGATGGATCCGGCGCAGGATTCGATCGAGTTGACGAGCAGTGCCGTTGTTGGAGATTCAGCGAAGGCCGGGATCAAGGTCGATTATACGCTGGCTACGACCAACGATCCGGTGCCGTTCTGGGGGGTCTGTCGCACGCATGCGGGGTACGCGTTCTACGCGGAGAAAGGCGCGTATGCGATGCAGTCCCCTATCGACACCGACGTGTTTACTTGGGGCGTCCATGACGCAGCGGCGTGGGATGACCAGTATTGGAATGCCTTGCTTGGCGGAGCTCCTACTGGGATCGCCTGCGACTACGTGAAATTGGCAAAGGATCTGGAAGTGCCAGCCGGCCTTGCGCAACGGGACATGGTGACCAAGCGCCGGATCGCCACAGCCTGGGCGCAGTGCGCTTCAGCCGGAGGAATCACTGGCGGGCACTTCAACGTCTTGAGCGTGACAAACACGGCAGTCGGGACCTATTCGATCGTTCTGGATATCGATGGAAATCCCACGGGGAGGTCCGTGCAGGTGACGTGCAGCGATCGCGGGACAGAGAAGGACGCTACCATGGCCTGCGTGACTGACCCCCTGGCGAACCCGATCGTGGTAAAACTGCGGAAGATCAATGACACAGCCGGAGCCGTGAACATCGCGTACGTTGACGAGGATTTCACTTTTACCGTGTTCCAGGACCGATAGTCTGACCAGGAAGGTGCGCCCATGCGATCACGGATGGGACAGCAACGCAGCAGCAGCGGGAGAAGCGGACGTGGACCTTCAGGAGATCAGGCAATTCTTTCAGACGGTGGGGTTCCCGGCAGCGGTGGCGATCTACCTGCTGTGGCGAGTGCAGCCCCTGCTCCAGAAATTGATCGACGTGAGCCAGCGCACCTTGGCAGTGGTGGAGACCATGGCCACGCTGAAGTGCGCGAAGGACGATCCGGTGGCACTGGAACGGATCCGGCGGATTGCCGCTGGTGAGAAGGAGGGGCCCTGATGGGAACGATCTTGTATTTCATCGCCTTCGGGGCTCTGGTGTTCGTGGTAGAATCCAGGCATGTGCGAATGCGGTCCACGTGGAAGGCGCTGGCGGAAGCGCTGGGGCGGGCTGACTCAATGGAGATCGAGGCATGGGTGCCGGAGTCGGTGCCCGTTGGTAGAGGTAGAGGTAGAGAACAACGGAGGGAGATCATGCGACGACTCGGAATGACGATGGTGATCCTGGTGGGCCTGGTGCTGTGGCACGCGTTCGTGGTGCCGCCTGTGCGCGGCGAGGACGTGACCACTGCGGCGGTGACGGAGTCCCCGGAAGAGGCGGCGGAGATCCGTGGCCTGGCGAATCTGCTGTCCGGCGATGCGGCGGCGGCGGAGTTGGAGGTGCCTGGCGATTGCTGGGCGATCAGTGCAGGAGCCAAAGTTCCGGAAGCCTGCCCGCCGGGAGTTCCTGCTGGTACTCTGATTGACGCAAGCCTGGAAGAGACGGCTGGGGCTGTAACTCTGGAAGATGACCCGCCTGACGATGTGCCGGACGAGGCCATGCCGATCGGTGAGACCGCCTTGAATGAGGACATCCCCAACGACTCAATTCCACCGATATCCGAACAGCCTACAGCGACAATGGAGGAGGAGCTCCCCGCTGCCGATATAGATCCAGATTCGGATGCGGACGTGAAGGAGGTCATGGACGCTACTGGCGTGCTGATCCAAGCCATCAAGGACAAGGACGCACTGGCGATTACGCTGGGGATCTTCCTGATTCTGTTTGCTGTGTTCCGTCTGCGTCCTGTGCGTGACAGTCTGGGCCAGTGGATCCCGGAGAAGTGGTACCGGGTGATTCCGATCGGGCTGGCTGTGGTCCTGGGGATCCTGGTGGCGATTGCGGCCGGAGGTGATCCCCTGTGGTCCGTGGTGAAGGGCCTGGCTGGTGGCGGTGGGATCGCGGTGATCTACGCGGCGATCGTGGCCGCGTCAAAGAAGAAGGCTGCCAGCGATGCGTGAGCAGTTTCACCTGGCCGCGTCTGCCGGGCAAGTGGGGACCACGGTTGCGATCGTGATCCTGTCCCTGTTCGTGCTGGGGCTTGTGGTCCTGGTGATCGTGATGGCTGTGCGGGCACGCCGGGCAGCCTACCAGGAGTACCTGGCCAGGAAGGGGCGGGTTGCCGCGGAGGACAAGGCGGCCGGCGCGAGGGCGGAAGCCGACGCGGCGAAGATGCCAGCCGAGGATCTGTTGGACGCGGTGAGTGACAACCTGAACGGACCCGCCGGTGCGATCGCATTCGTTTTGGGTGCCACGGTTGCAGCGCTGGTGGCACTGAGCGCCGTTCCAGCCTGGGCTGCCCTCCCGTCCCCGGTGGACCCGGAAGCCGTTACGGAGGCAGCCACGGCCCCGGTGGTCCCTGACGAAGTGGAGACCCCTGTTGATTACTTCCCCCCGTACCTGTTGCGGGGCGGGGAGACGGTAGATCCAGCGGAGGTCTTCGGGTTCCACCGTTACGACGTGGAGAAAATCTACGCAGGGCAGGAACGCCTGAAGTCCTGCCGGAAGAACCTGGACGAATGCCTGGACATTGAGCCCCCGCCGAACCCGATCGTGGGGTTCCGGTGGGGGTGGCTGGAGACTGCGGTGGGTGTCGCTGCCGGTGCGGCCCTGACCGTTGGCGTCATCTTCGCTGTTCAGGCGGGTACCAAGTAGCTTTCCCCTCTCTTTCTTCCTCGATTGAATCCTGAATTCGACGATCAATCGACGAGCGCTCGACGAATTGTCTTGACTCCTCCTCGGTGGCGAATCTACAGTGCCCGTGGTTGGAGGCCAGCGCGATGACGCCCCGGATGGTGAGGGACCTTCCAGGGCGCCGGGCCTCGTAGACGAAGGGGATCGTCTTCGATGACCATCTTGTATCTCAATTCGCACATCGCTGTCAATAGAGGCCGGTCGTGACGGTTCGGATTCTGGTGGGGAACTGCCCGGACAAGCTGCGTGAGCTCCCCGCCGAGTCGGTCCACTGCTGCGTGACTTCGCCTCCGTATTGGGGGCTGAGAGATTACGGAGAGCCAGGTCAGATCGGCCTCGAGGAGACGTTCCAAGAGTATGTTGCCGCGCTGGTGATGATCTTCCGCTCCGTCCGGCGGGTCCTCCGTGACGACGGCACGTTGTGGTTGAACCTCGGCGACAGTTACAGCGGGAGCGGGATCAACGACGGGACCAAGAATCCGGGCCTGTCCAGGGCCGCCACGCGCTCTGGACCGAAGAGACGCCCGGGTGTAGCCAAGCGTTATTCGTGCCCGCTCAAACCGAAGGACCTGGTCGGGATCCCGTGGAGGGTGGCCCTGGCTCTCCAGGACGACGGCTGGTGGCTCCGGTCAGAGATCATCTGGAACAAGACAAACCCGATGCCCGAGAACGTGAAGGACAGGCCATCCAGGGACCACGAGCATATCTTCCTCCTGAGCAAATCTCATTCCTACTACTACGACGCCGACGCCATCGCCGAAGCGGCGGTAGGCAAAGGGAACGGGGTCAAGGAAAGGAAGTTCGACGACGACGGATCCAAGGGCCGCATCGGGAAGGGCAGAAGCTACACCATCCCACACGAGGGAAGCTCGACCCGCAATGCGCGGACGGTCTGGACGTTCCCGACCAAGCCGTTTCCGGGCGCGCATTTTGCAGTGTTCCCTCCAGAGTTGCCGAGACGGTGTATTCTGGCAGGCTCTCCCGATGGAGGGGCGGTCCTGGATCCGTTCTTCGGAGCTGGCACCACCGGGTTGGTAGCGGAGCGCCTGGGGCGGGACAGCATCGGGATCGAGTTGGGTCGTAAGTACGCAGAGATGGGCCGGGATCGGATCAACGGCGAGGCGCCGCTTTTCTCCCCGGCGATGATCGTAGAGGAGGCCCCATGAGACTGACGAAGGAGATCCTGGCCCGCGCGGCTGAGTGCCCCCGGGCTGCCGCGTTCCTGGCAGAAGGAAAGGTCCGCACCGAGGAGACGGCAGCGGAGTGGATGAACCGTGTCTTCCGGGAGGTGCGTGACGTGCTCCTGGACGCGGCCCAGGAGATCCTGAATGAGGGTCCTCCGGTCTGGGTGGCATTCGGTGACGAGATGGACCACCGCCTGAATGTGGAACTACGGACGTTCTTCGACGGAGACGGGATGCGCCCGCGGCCCGGGGGATCGATCCGGAACCTCTCTGGCCGCGGTGTCGAGCGGGACGTCGGGACTGTCCACGGGGTCCTTCGTCAAATGCTCGAGAACCTTGTCTTGCAGGTGATGGGGATCGCCAAGCGCCACCCTGGGAAAGTGAAGTTCGGTGGGCCTTTCGAGTTCCAGGCCACGACCATGGGGACTGGGTGCTGGTACGAAGGGATCGTACACGCGGTGGCAGAGGACACGAGGGACCTCTACCTCTTCGAGCCCATCGGTCGGCGCGGTAACGAGGCGATGATAGTCGAGGGCTTCGGTGCCGTCCTCGAGGCGGGCTTCTTCGACTGCCAGAGCATTCACGGGATCGGGATCCTGCGGACGATCGAGGACGGCGTAGCGCAGGTCGATCGGACGGTGTCGCTAGAAGAGCAGGTGAGTGCGAGAGGATCGGCTGGTTGGTTCCAGGACGCCATCATGCGACAAGTCCGGAGCTTCCGGTGCCAGACAGCGTTCGGGAAATGCGAGTACCAGGGGATCTGCCGCGGGGTCGAGAACTGCGTGGACGGTGCCCCCAAAATTATCACTCTCAACAAGGAGAACTGAGCCATGGCCGACGACAAGACAACCCAGGATCCCGGGCGCGAGATGGTGCCCGCTGGTCAGACCCGGACGGCAGTGGTGCCTGCGGAGGTGGTCGAGGCCATGAGCCTCGTGAAGCAGGGGATGGAGGGGGGACACAACGTCCTCGTGACCCCGGCGATGCTGCAACGGTGTCCAGCGATGTTCACCCCCGCGGTGACCGCTGTCTCGGTGCCGTCCACCGACCCCCGGGACAATTGGGTTTACAAGATCCCAGGGGGCGGCGAGCTGGGCCTGTCGAAGCCCATGCTCCTGAAGCTGTCGGCGGCCTCCGGTGTGACATTCATCCCGGAGAAGAGCGGGCGCCTGGATGATTGCCAGAATCCCCACTACTGCCGGTACCGGGTGGTCGGACAGATGGTGACGTTCGACGGTACCCCCATAGAGATGATGGGGACGAAGGAGATAGACCTTCGAGACGAGTCGCCGCTGGTGCGGAACATGCACAGGGCCGCGCAGAAGACGGAGGACTACTACGCGAAGCAGGACAAACGCCAATCCAAGAAGGTCGACGCCTGGGAGCGGGTGTGGGCGACGCGGGAGCACATCGAATCCATGGCTGAGACGAAGGCGATGCTGCGGCTGATCCGTGCCCTCCTCGGGGTGAAGACTTCGTACGGAGCCGCCGAGTTGAAGAAGCCGTTCCTGGTGATGAAGATGGTCTTCTCCCCGCCGGACGACCCGGAGATCAACCGGATGATCGCGGCGAAGGCGCTAGGGATGACGGACCTCCTCTATGACGGCGGACGCGCAACAGGAGAGCAGCCCGCTCGCCCCGCACTGCATGGGGCGTCGGACCCAGCGGTACGCCAGGGGGTCGACTCGGTGGCTTTTCCCGACGAGGCGGAAGCGCCTCCCAACGAGGATGCGGACCTCGTTAGCGCGCCGGACGACGACGGTCCCCCCGGGCGGGTCATCGATGCCACGCCACCCAGGGAGCAGGACTTCCCGGACGCTGGTGACGGCCGCCCCGCGCCCCCCCACGCAGCGGGTGACACTGCCACGGCCGCCCCGAAGGCCAGCGTCCTCCGGTGCGAGTGTGCGTGCGGATGCACCGAGGAGGTCACGGAGAAGCAGGCCAGATGGACGGCGGGCAAGGTCGGCGTGCGGCTTTGCAGCAAGTGCTATCCCGACTCGCCCAACTACGACTATGAGCGGCACCAAGGGACGGAGGGATAGGGCATGTTGAAGTACCTGCACTACGCGGACCTCCACATCACAGAGGGGCCACGCCTCGAGGACCAGGAGCACGTCCTCAAATTCATCGAGGCGACAGCGAAGCACGAGGACGTGGACCTCGTCCTGGTGGCCGGTGACCTCTCCAACCAGATCCCGCGCCGGGCGACCCCGCGGGAGCGCGAGATCGTGCGGATGCACTTCCAGCGGCTGGCAGAATTGTGCCCGGTGGTGGTGGTCCGCGGGAACCACGATTACCATCTGGACTGGGAGTTTTTGAACGACATCGAGTGCGATCAGGGCATTCACTACATTGAGCGCGCCCAAGCCGTCCGCGTGGTGACGTGTTCCGGTGTCGAGATCCATGTCCTCGCCGTACCGTGGCCAGACCGCGGGGCCCTGGCAGACCAGGTCGAGGGGGGGCGGGACGACATCAGCGAGGTGATGCGGCGCGCCGTCCGCGGGATCCTGCAGGGCCTGGAGATGGAGAGCCGCGGGAAGCTCCGGGTGGGGCTCGCTCACTGCAACCTCGTCGGTACGACCATCGACAACGGGCAGCCCCTCATCGGCGACGACTTCGAGCTGGGCGTGGAGGACCTCGCACCCATCGCACCACTCTGGTGCCTGGGGCACATCCACAAGCACCAGATCCTGGATGCGACTGGATCCAAGATGGTGTTCGCCGGGGCCCCGATGCAGCACAAGCACGGGGCGGTCGCGCCCAGGGTGATCTGCATCCACGAGGTGGACCGGGAGACTGGCGACCCCATCAAGACAGTGACGGTGGACACCCCGTACCGGCCACTCCGGACGGTGGATCTCTGGTTCCTGGACAGCGAGAGCGGCCCTGGCTACTACCTCGACGAGACCGCCACAGACGACGCTCTCTGGGTCACCGGGAACATCGGGGAGGACGACGTGGCCGAGGTGGTGTCGGGCGCTGAGGTCCGGATCCGAGTCTACTACCAGGAGGCGCTGGCCGAGGCCTTCGACCGGCGTGCGATTCGGGACCGGGTCCTGGCGCTTGGTGCTCTCGCGGTGAAGCTCGAACCAACCCCGCTCTCGGAGGTGAAGGTCCGCGCCCCGCAGATCGTGGAGGTGACGAGCCTGGTTGACAAGGTCCGGGTCTACCTTGAAGAGAAGGGCAAGGTGATGGAGGGCGAGGCCGCCGAGCTGCTGGCCGCGGCTCTGGACATGCTGGAGACCAGGGAGCCCTCTGAGGTTCTCGAATACATCTCGGGGAGGATCGCCGAGTTGGAGGAGGGGCTGATATGAGATTGCTACGAGTCCACTTGAAGGACCTCGGACGGTTCCGGGGAGAGCGCACCATCGACTTCTCGGCGATCCCGGACGGTCTGGTCTGCTTCGTGGGACCGAACGGCGCAGGCAAGACCACCCTCCTGGAGGCGACTGCGCCTGCTGCCCTCTTCCGGGAGTTCCCCACCAGGCTCCCGGGGGGATTCCTCGACCTCGTCAACAGCCGGGATGCGGTCCTCGAGGTGGAGTTCGAGACTGGCGCCGGGGACCAGGTGCGGTTGACCCTCCGCGGCGACAAGGGAACGGCCAAAGGGAAGGGGAAGCAGGAGTGCTACGTCCACAAGAACGGGGTCCTGGTCGGTGACACCGAGGGTGGAAAGACCGGCCCCTACGACGCATGGATCCGCGAAAACATAGTGTCCCGAGCGATGTTCTACTCCAATTGGTTCGCTGTCCAGAAGCCCGGGATGCTGAACGGGGTGGGCCAGTTCCAGACCCTCGGCAAGGCTGACCGCTCGGCACTCTTCACGGAGATGCTGGGGATCGGTCACCTGCAAGCGATGGCGAAGACCGCCGGGGATGGAGTGGCATTGCTGGCCCCTCTGGTGAACCGCTTTTCCGAAGCGCTCGATTCCAGCCAGGCAAGGATGGAGGAGGCTGGCCGGCTCACCGACGAGTTGAGCGGGGCACGTATGGGGCTTGAGGATGCCACTGCCAGGCTGCGGGATGCGAAGGCCACGCTCTCCGATGCGATCCAGCAGCGGGATGCTCTGCGCGAGCAGAACGCGGCGGAGTCGGCGCGGGCCGCTGCGGTCAGGGAGAAGCGTGATCGCTTGGCCGGGCGCGAGGTGGATCTCGAAGCTGTCGAGAACGACCTCGTCCAAATCGGGACGGCTCTTGAGAGCGCTGATGATTTGCGGGCAGCGGCAAAGGAGGTCAAGGCTCTCGATGCACGACGGGCAGACCTGCGGGTGGAGTACCAGCGGGAGAATGGCGTCCTCGAGCGCTTGAAGGATCAGCGCACGGCGGCGCGGTCGCAGGTCAACATCCAGACCGAACGGGTCCGGGAGTCGAAGACCACCGCTGCAGCGGGGGTGGCCGCTGCAAAGCGGCTCGCAGACGAGTTCGGAGACCTCCCCGAGTTGGAGGTCCTGAAGGCGGCAGTGCAGGAGGCAGAGGTCTTCCTCGTTTCGAAGCAAGAGGCAGAGGAAGCGGCGCTCACAGCGAAGCACGCGGCTGCCGAGACCCAGCGGGACCTCGAGGCCGCGGTTGGCCGGCTCGAGGCTGCGGAGTTGGATTCCAAGACCCTCGGCGAGGTGCCATGCGAAGGGAAGGACGACTTCGCTTCCTGCCAGTTCCTGGTGCGCGCCGGCGAGGCAGCCGAATCATTGCCGGCCATTGAAGTGGAGGTGGATCGGCTCAAGGCAGAACTGGAGGCGTTCGGTGCTGCCGACGATGTCCACCGGGATTCGGTGTCGAGTCGGACAGAGGCAAAGCGGATCCTCACAGAGAAGCGTGCCAGCCTCGAAGACCGCAACGGGAAGCAACGGCAGATCGACGACCTGCAACGGAAGGTCGACCAGGCGGCAGAGAAGAGCGATGCGCTGACCGAGGCTCAGGCCAAGCTCGCA
Source organism: uncultured Myxococcales bacterium (assembly GCA_964406905.1). Classification (GTDB taxonomy): domain Bacteria; phylum Myxococcota_A; class UBA9042; order CAIXZC01; family CAIXZC01; genus CAZNWW01. The sequence goes on from CAYOTU010000031.1 coordinate 9,025, forward strand.
GAGGTAGAGGAGGCCCGGGTCGAGGTAGAGGCAGCGGTTCCCGGGCAGGATGACAAGCTGGCCGGGATCCTGACCAGCGGACAGGGCATCGCCGCCGACCTGGAGGAAGCGAAGAAACGCGCCACCGGGGCCGATAAACTCGGTGGCCTCGAGGTGCGCAAGGAGGAGAAGGAGTCCCGCACCGCGGAGCTGCGTGCCGAGATCGATGGGCTTCGCACGGAGTTGGCCGAGGCCCCCGACCCCGGCACGGATATCGCGGACGACCTATCCATGGCAGAGCATGCCAGCGTGGAGGCCCAGGGAGCCGTTGACACGGCAGACGGGGAGGCGCGGGACTACCAGACCACCATCGACCGGAAGGAGGCTGTGCTTGCCACCTTCGGGGACCTCGATGCGAAGCGTGCGGGCCTTCAAGATAGAAGCCAACGGCTGTCGACCGAGATCGGGGTGTGGGCAACGCTGGCACAGGCCCTCGGCCGTAACGGCATTCAGATTCTGGAGATCGACGCTGCGGGTCCGCGGGTGGCCGAGGTGGCGAACCAGCTCCTGGCAGAAACACTCGGCACCAGATTCCGGATCGAGATCATTACCGCCAAACTACGCCGGTCGACGAAGGCGGGCGAGGACCCATACAAGGACGTTTTCTCCATCGATGTCCTCGACGGGAAGCTCGGGATCCGGCAGGACATCCGAAACACCAGCGGCGGCGAGGAGGTGTTCATCGCCGACGCGCTGCGGGAGGCCCTGACCATCGTAGCCAACGAACGCCGCACTGATCCGATCCTCACCCTGTGGGGGGATGAGCCGACCGGTGCTCTCCACAGGGACAACGCGGCCAGATATGTTGAGCGAAAGCGGGCGGCTATGCGCATCGGCGGGATCCGTCACATGGTGATGGTCTCACACCAGCGGGAGATCTGGGAGCATGCCGACTGGATCATTGCCTTCGACGATGACGGAGCGATCGATTCCATGCCGACAGCCGAAGCAATCAAGAGGAGGGTGGCGTGAGGAAGCGAACGATATGGGCCGGCAAGGCCCAGCGGGATCCACTGTTCGGTGGGCTCCCCATTGAGACCAGGCATGCCTACTGGACTCTGCAGTGTTATGCGGACGACGATGGCAGGATCCTCTGGAATCCGATGTATATCAGTACCTGCCTGAGTTTCCCCGGGGTGGCGGTGAGCGAGGTCGATGGGATGATGGCCAGCCTCGTGGCTGCGGGTCAGGTGCTCACCTACGAGCACGGCGTAGCGATCTACGCGGTCTTCATCCACTGGAGCACCGAGCAGAGCGTTGACCGCCCTGGTCCGCCGAAGTGCCCCGATCCCCCCGAGGCGATCCAGGAGGCCCGCTCGCAGCGACGCTCGCGCTTGAGGGCGGAGGGTCCTCCGCCACAGGCTGCTGCAAAGAAAGACCTCCTGGGCGCAGAGCCGTCTGTGCCGAGTGGAGACCGGAAGGCGGCAGAGCGGAAGACCCAGGCGCAGGAGGCAGAGGAGGCGGCCCTCCAGGAGGTCTACGGCTTCTACTGCCAGGCGTTCCAGAAGACGGGGCAGTATGTATTCTCTGCCGCAAGGCGCAATGCGATCCGGCAGCAACTCCGAGATGGCTACGATGTGAAGGCGTGCAAGCGGGCCATCATTGGGAATCTGCATTCGGCATGGCACCAGGGAGCCAACGACCGGAAGACCGCGTACAATGATTTGGTTTTCATCTTCAAGGACGCCTCGAGGGTGGACGACTTCCTGGATAAATTCGTCAGGGCGAAGAAGGCCCACGACGCTGGGGCGCCCATGCCCGGTGCTGACACCGATGAGTCCGACCACCAGAGCGGCGAGGGTATCCTGGCTGGAATTTTCCAAGACGGGGACGAGTAGCACGTGGACAAGACCAAATTCTTGCAGTACGCGAAGCGGAAGTCGTGGAAGGTCCAGGATTCCGATGAGCCGTCGAAGGTCGTGATTTCTCCCTGCCCTCTCTGCGATGGTCCCGGTCCCCTTGTGGTCGATTTCCACAGCTCGACTTATCGCTGCAATGGCTGCGGCGATGGCGAGGAGGGGGATCGTTCGTCGATTGCGAGACTCTTCCACATCATGGGTGATCTCTCTGCCCTGCTTTCCGATGGCGGTCAGCAGACGAAGACCAGTCGTCCCAGTGGACAAATGCTGGCGACCTACCAGCAGGCCCTGCTGATCGGCGAGCGGTTCGAGGACGTGCGGGTGTTCCTTGCTGGGCATGGGATCGAGCAGGATGACTGGAGTAGGTTCGGGCTCGGGGCAATGGAGAAGGGCGGAAAGCTGTCTGTGGCTATCCCGGTGAACCGAGGCCAGGAGCTGATCAATATCTGCTTCTTGCTCATCGAGGATCTGGCGAAGCGTGGTGCTGCGGTGAAGGGGGACTACCTCTACGTCCCCGGCGGTGGCAGCCTCGAGAAGGTGATCCTGGTGCCGACCGAGCTAGACGCCATAGCGCTCCACATCCAGCGGGTGGGTGTCGGGGTGGCGCTTTCGAATTCAACCCCGAAGGCGAAGGCGATGGAGCTGCTCGCCGTGTGCAAAGACATCGCGATCCTGGGGTTCCAATACGACCGGGCCCGGGAGTTGGCGGAGCGTCTTGGGGCACACCGGTGTCGCATTGTCGACAGCGAAACCAGCCCCCTGATGACCATGGCTGCCGGGGTGCCTGGCAGTGGAATAATCGACGCTGTCCGCGCCGCCCGCGGCCTCCTGGACCACCGGATCGCCAGCCCAGAGGAATACCTGCCACGGATGCTCGAGCGGCTCAAGCGCCCAGAGGGTCGCCGCGGGGTGTCGACCGGCTGGGCGAACCTGGATCTCGTTTTCGGTGGATGGCGCCGGCACGAGTTTACCATCGTTACTGGCGGCACCGGCGGTGGGAAGACGACGTGGATGAAAAGTGTCCCGCTGAACCTTGCCCGGGCTGGATTCCCTGTGGTGATTGGATCCTTCGAGAATGGTCCCGAGAGCATCATGGACAAGATGGTGATGGAGGTCACCGAGCGGAATCTCGACGAGTGGACTGAGGAGGACATCCGGAACGGGGTGGCGCAGATCGAACGTCTGCCGCTGAAATTCTTCGATGTCCATGGCCGCATCGAGTGGGACGTTTTGAAGGACCTGATCTACCTGGCGATCAATCGCTTCGGTCCATACATGATCGTGCTCGACAATCTTGGGTGGTTCGTGAAGACGGCGAGGCCGGAGCACGAGCGACATGAGATCGAGCGGGTGTGCCAGGATCTGAAAGAGATTACGCAGATGACGGGGGTACATATCGTCCTGATCCATCACCCCCACGCGCTCAAGGAATCGAATCCGATTGTCTCAATGAACGACCTGAAGGGAAGCTCCGATATTGAGAAGCTGATCGACAACGGGATCACAATCTGGCGGCCGCGCGTGACCGACACGAAGGCCAGCACTCGTTCCATGGGCATGCCGGCAGGTGTCCCGAAGACAGTGGTGCTCGGTGTGGTCTGGAAGGTTCGGAGCGACGCCGGGCAGGAGGGTCGGATCTTCTGGGACTTCGATACCAGGACCACGACCTATCGGGTGCTGACCGAGGACGAGATGAAGGCAGCTTCAATCGAGGCAGCGCGGGCAAAGCGGAAGAAGAAGAAGGGAGATGGTACGGATCAACTCCCTCTCAGTAGTGGCGGGAAGGGAAGCGAGCTCCCCACCGAAAAGGACCACTTCGCGGGGCTGGAATAAAGCAGGAGGCTACAATGGTTGAGCGGGGCGAGAAGGGCGAGGTCGAAGGAACGATCCTCGATTTTATTTACAGGGACGAGGAGGGCCACTTCACCGTGGCCCGCGTGGACGTGGGCGGTGGGCGCGAGGAGAAGATCGTGGGCAAGCTGCCGGGGGTCCTACCCGGTGAGCGGATCAGCGCGCAGGGGACGTGGAAAGACAACGAACGCTTCGGCGGTCGAGACCTCCAGGTCACCGACTTCGAGGTCACAGAGCCCCAGGGTATCCAGGCGATCACCAAGTACCTGTCCTCGGGGATGGTCGCAGAGATCGGCCCCGTGATGGCCGGGCGGATCGTCAATGCCTTCGGGCTGCAGACTCTCGACGTGATCGAGGAGCATCCAGAGCGCCTCCGGACGGTCGAAGGGATCGGCCCGAAGAGGGCGGCAGCGATCTCCGAGGCTTGGAAGAAGCAGCGCCGGATCAAGGACGTGATGGTGTTTCTCTTCAAGGTCGGGATCTCGGCTGCATACGCAGCGCGGGTCTTCATGCGCTACGGCGACACCACCGTCGACCTGGTGAAGACGAATCCATACCTGCTGACGATGATCGACGGGATCGGATTCAAGCGAGCGGACGCGGTGGCCAGGCGGATGGGGATCCCGACGACATCCCCGTTCCGGGTGCAGGCAGGGGTCGAGTTCGTCCTTGGCGAGGCCACGAAGAACGGGCATTGCTTCCTGACGGTCAGCAAGCTCCACCAGGACGCATGCAGGCTCCTGGGGGTGCCGGTCGAGAACGTGGATGAGGCGCTGCGGTCGATGGCCCGGACCGCGAAGATCAAGGTGGAGGGCGACCTCGACACGGGAACCACCGGCGTCTACCTGACCACGCTCTACCACGCGGAGAGCAAGGTGGGTTCGACCCTGGCTGCGATGGCGAGGCTCCCGATCGAAGGTGTCCGCGGTCCGAACAGGCAGGAGGTCGAGGGGCACCTCGGGTTTGAACTCTCGGATACCCAATGGTCGGCGGTGGTGCAGGCGTCGATGAAGCGGGTCGTCGTGGTGACCGGCGGGCCCGGGACAGGGAAGACCACTCTAGTCAAGGCGATCCTCTACGTGCTCCAGGCGCAGCGTGTTGGGGTCCTCATGGCCGCGCCGACGGGCCGCGCAGCGAAGCGGATGCAGGAGTCGACCGGGTGGGATGCCAGGACGATCCACCGGCTGCTCGAGTACCACCCCGACGAGGGCTGGCGGGTCAACAGGGATTCCCCCCTCCCGAGCGGCATGGTCATCGTCGACGAGGTTTCGATGATGGATATCAACCTCGCCTATCGGCTGGTGGACGCTCTCACCACGGAGAACCGGCTGGTCCTGGTGGGTGACGTGGACCAGCTCCCCAGCGTCGGGCCCGGCGCTGTGCTGCGAGACACGATCGACTCGGGGGTCGTCCCGGTGATTCGGCTCGACGTGATCTACCGGCAGGCGGCGGGGAGCATGATCATCGCGAACGCCCACCGGGTGCAGGCGGAGGAGAAGCTCGCCTGGGAGCCCGAGGACGGACAGCGGTGGGACATGAGCTTCCTCGAGACGGACGAAAACCAGTCTGCTGCGCAGGTACAGATCCTCACCGCGTTACGCCAACTCAAGGATGAGGGCTTCGACCCGATCCGTGACGTGCAGATCCTGACCCCGATGCGGAGGGGGGACATCGGAACACAGGGCCTCAATGCCCTCCTGCAGGGACGGCTAAACAAGGGCGGCCGGGCGGCGATGAAGTTCAAGGACGGGACCATCTTCCGGGTCGGCGACAAGGTGATGCAGATCCGGAACAACTACGACCTGGACATCTACAACGGGGACGTCGGGACCGTGGTGGGGTTCCAGGAGAAGCCGTTCCGGATGGACGTCGAGATCGACGGGCGGGTGGTTGAGTACAGGCGGGACCAGGCATGGAGCTTGCAGTTGGCCTACGCCGCTACGATTCACAAGAGCCAGGGGTCGGAATATCCCGCGGTGATCGTGGTGGTCCACTGGAGCCACTACATTATGCTGGCCCGGAACCTCTTCTACACAGCGATCACGCGCGGGCGCCGGCGGGTGGTGGTGGTGGGGATGCGGAAGGCGATGGGCCGCGCATGCAGCAACAACCGGCAGGTCGAGCGGAACACCAATCTCGTGACCCGGCTCCAGAGCCCGAAGCCCCAGGGGTTGTTCGACGCGGCCGATGGAGTGGCGCTGTGATCGACAGGAGGGAGATCAAGCACTTCCATCTCTTCTGCGGCCTGGGCGGTGGTGCCCGCGGGTTCAACGC
>CAYOTU010000032.1:0-14801 GCA_964406905.1 uncultured Myxococcales bacterium
CGTTGGCCGCAGTAGGAGGATAATATGGGAACACCCTCTTAGCGACAACCACCGCCCGGCGAGTTCCCGGGCCTGGCGCCGGTAGCGTCGCGATGAGGGAGGCCCAGGTCTGTGATGCCCTTCAGGTCCTGCTTGGAGAGCACCGGGCCCTCCACGCACATACGGATCCCGGAGCCGTCCATGGCGCAGTGGCCGCAGATGCCTATGCCGCACTTCATGTAGCGCTCAAAGGAGAGTTGGTAGTCCAGCAGGTGCTCCTCCGCGAGATCCCTTATCGCGAGGAGCATTCCCTCGGGGCCTGCTGCGAAGATGTGACTGTGGCGCCCCTGGGCCAGTAGCTCCTTCAGGCGATCCGTTACAAGGCCGCGGGTGCCCAGGGAGCCGTCCTCGGTGACCAGCCAAGCGCCCGCCCGATGGTACTCATCTCGGAACATCAGCTCTTGTGCGGTACGAACGCCGAGGAGCAGTTCGAACTCGGTTTCGGTGCGGGCCATCTCTTGGGCGAGGTAGCGCACCGGTGCGACACCACAGCCGCCTCCCACCACGAGGGCCGGGCCCACGAGCTTGAAGCCGTGGCCGAAGGGGCCGCGCAGGCCTACGCGTTGCCCCATGCCGACCTCCATCATAGCGTTTGTGAAGGGGCCGACAGCCTTTATAGTAATTTCTAGAAAGTTATTGTCAACACCCGAAACAGAAAAGGGTTTTTCGTCGATGCCGGGTAGCCAAGCCAGGACAAACTGACCCGGCGTGACGTCCATGTCCCGGGGAAAGTAGAAGCTCTTCAGGTCGGGGGCGTGGGTCACCACGCGTTGCACCGGGTACGTGCGCATCTCATGCACCATGGGCCAGCCCCCTCAGCTCATTGATGGAGGTCAGGCCCCGCTCCGCCAGATCGGTGCGGAGGCCGCCGCGAAGTTCTTCGAAGAGGCCCGAGCCGCTGGTGTACAGCCCGGTGCCGATGCCCACCGCGTCCGCGCCCGCCAGGAGCATCTGGAGCGCGCCGTCCAGGTCCTCCACCCCGCCCGTTCCGATCACCGGGATGTCCACAGCGGCCTTGATTCGATAAACGGCCCGCACGGCCAGGGGGAGGATCGCACCGCCGGAGAGGCCGCCCTCCAGGTTGGAGAGCACCGGATGCCCCGTGTGCACGTCGATGATCATCCCCGGGCCCACGGTGTTGATCGCGGTCACAGCGTCCGCGCCGTGGTCCTTGCAGACCTGGGCCATACGCGCGACCGATGGGCAACTGAGGGTGAGCTTGATGGACACGGGGATTTTGTCCGCCGCGGCCTTGACGATCTCGGTAATTCGGGCCACAGCGCGTTCATCCGTGCCGAAGAGCTGGCCAAACTCGGACTGGACGTTGGGGCAGGAGACGTTCACCTCGATGAGGTCCGGCGCCGCGACCGCGATCCTCGCAGCGACAGCGCCGAATTCATCCTCGGTGCGGCCGAAGATCGACGCGAAAACCGGCACCCGGTTCCGGCGACGGTACTCCCGGATCTCGTCGGCCACCACGTCGACCCCGGGGTTGGAGAGCCCCACAGCGTTGAGCATCCCGTGCCGAAACGGCAGGATCGACGGCCCTGGATGACCTTTACGAGGTTCGAGACCGCAGGTCTTGACCGTCACCGCGCCAGCCCCCGCTCGGGCAGCGAAGGCCAGGGTGGACGCTGTGACACCGAGTATCCCCGAGGCCAGGACCGTGGGGGTCTCCAGGGTTATCCCCGCAAAGGTGGTGCGCAGGGGGTTGGGCCTGTCGGTCTCGGTCATCGAGATATCAACTCCAGCTCGCCCAGGAAGAACACCCGCTCGCAGAACATGCAGCGGTACTTCCCGGGATCCCGGCGGGTCGCCTTGAAACAGGTCGTCATGTGCCGCTCATGGTTCGTGATGCAGTTGGGGTTGCGGCACAGGACCTGCCCAGTGATCTCTGTCGGGGTCGTGATGACAAACTTTTTGTCAACCTGGTAGTCACGGATCCGCTTGATACTGATCCCGGGGCTGACCAGGGACATGTGATCAAGGATTTCCTGCGGGAGCTCGTCTGTGACCAGCTTGAGCATGTCCTTGCGGCCGAGCTTGGTGCTCAGGTAGTTGAGGCCGATGGTGGTGACGACGTCCTTCATGCCCGGATACGAGCGGATGATCTTCAGGACCTTGACGCCATAGCCCACGGGGATGTGGTCTACCACGATGCCGCGCTCGATCTTGGGGATGTACTCGACCTTTGTCTGTTCACTCATATCTTCACCCCCAGGAGTTTCAGCAGAATCGCTTGCCGCATGATCATTCCGTTGTACACCTGCGGGAAGTAGCCCGCGTAGGTGGTCCCGTCCACGTCCGGCGAGATCTCGTTTACCCTGGGGAGCGGATGAAGGATCTTGAGCTTCTTCGGCGCGTCGGCGAGCATGGCCGCGTCGATGACGAACGCGTCCTTGACCTTCTCGTATTCGAGGACGTCGGCGAAGCGCTCCCGCTGGATCCGTGTCATGTAGACAATGTCACAGGTATGGATGGCCGTCTGGAGGTCAGTGGACTCCTCGACCTTCACGTTCTTCGCCCGGGCCTCGGCCAGGAGGTAGTCGGGCAGACGGAGGGTCGGGGGTGAGATAAGGAGGAACTCGTTCCCCTGGAATTTGAGCAGGGCCTGGAACAGCGAGTGCACTGTTCGGCCGTACTTCAGGTCTCCGGCCAGGGCTATCTTCAGGCCGCTGGTCCGCCCGAAGTTCTTCCGGATCGTGTGCAGGTCCAGGAGGGTCTGGGTCGGGTGCTGGTTTGCCCCGTCCCCCGCGTTGATCACCGGGATCGACGCGGCCCCAGCCGCCAGGCGGGCCGCACCCTCCTGGGGATGCCGGATCACGATAACGTCCGCGTAGCGCTCCCCGGTGAGCACCGTATCACGCAGGGTCTCGCCCTTTGATACCGAGGTGCTGGCGGTGTCCGAGAAGCCGATAACGGCTCCGCCCAGGCGCACCATGGCTGCCTCAAAAGAGAGGCGGGTTCGTGTGCTGGGTTCGTAGAACATCACCATGAGTACCCGCCCCTTGAGGAGGTCTACCTTCTCTACGGCGGGCATTTCGTCCATCTTTGCGGCCAGCGTCAAGAATTCCTGGATCTCGTCCAGGCCCAGGTCGGTGGCGGAGATAAGGTCCATCTTCATGTCGTCTGATTCCTCCCGATCATGGAAATCGAATCAATATATGCGCTCGGGTCCTCCGCTGCGAGGAGGGACCGGCCGATGATCAGGTTGAGACGAGCGAGGAACCCGATGTCAGCGGGGTCCCCGCCCTGCTTGCCGTAACCCGGTGAGTAGAACTCAACATCCCCCGCAGCAGAGACCTCCGACGCTATGCGGCGGACCGCTTCGGGCTTCGTGAGGGGTACGACGAAGGAGTGAACTCCAAGCGAGACAGCGTCCCGGTACATCTGCATGATCCCGTCGTCCTGGAGGAAGCCCCCCTCGGAGACCTGGTAGGCCCGGTGGGTCATGAGGCCCCCGACGATTACCTTGAGGCCAGCGTCCCGGAGCGCAGCGACCCAAGCCTCCAGGGTGGCGGGGCCCGCCTGGGGAAAGAGGATCCCCTCATCGATGCCCGCGTCCGCCAGGGTCCGGGCGAAGAGCGCGCCCGTGTCCGGGATGTCCGTCGCTGCCTTCTGGTGGTCATAGATTACCGGCTTGTCCGAATGCGCCCGGATCCGGTCCACCACAGCGGGCAGGCCGTGCGCGAGCCCCAGGGAGAAGCCGACCTTGAATCCGTAGACGCCGGGATGACGGCCGATGGCCGCGACGAGGGTCGAGACACGGTCAAGGTCCGTGACGTCCAGGGCTGGTATGATGCGCACTTCCATCAGATTCTCCCCTGTGGGCCCTCGTAGAAGTCCACCATGGCCTGGTGCCTGGGATCGCCCTCGGCGCGGAGGTAGTCGATGAGATCCGGCAGGGTCACCAGGGACTCAATCCGCACCTCCCGCCCCAGGGACCAGCTCCGCTGTGTTCGATCCACGCAGACCAGAATTCCCTGGGCCTTTACCCCGAAGGAGTTGGACAGGAGATCAATGGCCTCGAGCTTGGTCCCGCCGCTGCTCATGACGTCATCCACGATCACCAACCGATCCGTGGGTCCGGGCAGCTCGCCTACGAAGTTACCGCGCTCTCCGTGGTCCTTTTGTTCCTTTCGATTGTAGACCACGGAGAGGTCCCCCTCGAAGAGGGTATGCCAGCCGATAGCTGCCGCTGTGACCAGACCGATGCCTTTGTAGGGCGGGCCGAAGAGAATGTTTACGTCGGGGAAGGACTCCCTGAGGGCCCCGGCCAGCGCCTCCCCGAGGTATTTCAGATGCGCACCGGTGCGCACGTCCCCGAGGTTGAAGAAGAACGGGGACCGCGCCCCCGACTTCAGAATGAAGTCCCCGAACCGGAGCGCGCCGCTCTCGATGAGGAACTGGATGAACTCAGACTTGGGCGTCATGGGTATACCTCCCTGCCCCGGGGCTCCCCGGGGAAGTCTCCCTCGTAATAGGCCAGATATCCGTCCACCACCGTCGCCGCGATGGTGAAGCCCAGGGGGCGGTTCCGATAGGGATGCCAGCGGGCCTTTGTCACCACCCGTCGTGTGTTTCCTTCCCGGATCAGCGTGAGGTTCGCGGCCGCGTCGTCCTCGACGCCGAGGGTGACGTCCAAGCCGTAACATCGGGCAGCATTTCGGAGCCCCAGGTCCAGGAAGCGGCGTGAGCTGATGCTTCCCCGCTCGAAAAAAGTATAGAGCCAGGGCGCCAGCCACTCGATCCCCGCGATCCCTGACGGTGGCTGCGCGGAGGTTTTCTCGGCAGGGGAGTGGGGCGCGTGGTCCGAACCCACGAAGTCGATGGTCCCGTCCTCGATGCCCGCGTTGATCGCTGCTTGGTCTTCTCTTCTGCGGATCGGCGGGTTTACCCGGAGACGGCCCCCCGCCCGCGCCGCTGCCGACTGGGTAAAGATAGAGTAGTGGGGTGCGGTCTCGCCCCAGATGTCAAAGCCCCGGGCCTTCATGCCGCGTAGCCAGACCAGCTCGTCCGCTGTGGAGATGTGACAGAGGATCACCCGGGGTCGGTCCCCCGGGGTCAGCCCCACGAGGGTGGCCTCGATCTTCCGTAGCCCGCTCCGCACCGCCCCCCTGGGGCGTGCGAGATGGTGCGGCCCGGAGCGGTCCTCGGGGAAGCATGCCTCGTCCTCCGCGTGGACCGAGACGCGGGGGTAGGTGGCGAAGACCTCCCGGAGCCGCGCGGGCGTGTTGATCGCTGAGTCGGTGGACGAGCGGGCCATGTAGACCTTGACCGATGCTATCCGGTCCGTGTCCAGGGGCTCGTTCACCTCTGAGGCCTGCGCATGCAGGCCCCAGTGAACACGGGACTTGCGCTGGAACAGTGCGCGCTTTGCCTCCAAACGGGCCGCGGTGGTCGTGGGCGGGAGGTTGTTGGGCATGTCCAGGACCGTGGTGACCCCGCCGACCAGTGCGGCCCGGCTGCCGCTCAAGATGCCCTCCTTGTACGCCTGCCCCGGCTCTCTCAGATGGGTGTGAGGGTCCACGAGGCCCGGGATCACCATGCTGCCCTTCCCGTCGATTACCTCGTCGCATTTTGGCAGGGCCGTGCCCGGGGGCAGGAGGACTATACCTTCCTCCGAGGCCAGGATGGTACCGCCCGTGAAGGCCCCGTCGGGCCGCAGCCACGTAGCGTTGTCGATTCGCAGCATGTTCCCTCACTCCCACTCGATGGTGGCCGGAGGCTTGGTGGTGACGTCGTACCAGAGCGCGCCCACACCCTCGAAGGCCTGGGCCTCGTCTTCCATAGCTTCCAGGAGGTCCCAGTCGATGGGAAACACGTCAGCGGTCATCGCGTCTGTGGAGAGCACCGGACGCACCACGTAGACCTGTCGTCCGTCCTTGTCGAAGAGCGGGAGTGCAATGATCCCGAGCTGCCAGATCTCCGTGAATTCGGCCATGCGCTCCCGCACCAACGCGTCCACAAGTCGAAGACGTTCGGCCTGAGCTTTGTCTGCGAAGGTGACGCGGAGGCGCAGCTCCGTCGGGTCCGCGGTTCGAGGAGAGAAGACCACCCGGTTCACGGTCCTATGCGCGTTGACCAAGCGTACAACGAAGTCCTTGAGTTCGTCCCAGTCGGGTCGGGCCCCCGCTTTGCTCCAGAGGAGGGCCGGGTGCGCGTAGGTGCGGGAGTCCCCCTGGACGCCCACGCTCCTCACCGGGAGGACTGCGCTGCCCAGTTCCATGTCCCGGGCCATAGCGGCCACGCCCGTTGCCTCAATGTTGTAGCCGGGTTCGGGGATGTCCGTGTTTGAGCATAGAATCCGGATCACCAGTGCGGGCCCGGGGAAGGGATGTCGCTCCAGCAGGTGGTCCGGGAGTGCGAGCTGCCGGCCCAGGTCTCTGACCTCGTCCTTGTAGAGGTCCCGCAGGGGCTCGAGGATTCGACCTTCCGCGATCAGGTCGTCTATCTCCTGGACCCGGTTGTGGTGGGTCTTGATGGTGTCTGCCTTGTCCGAGCCGCCGCTCTCGATGGTGTCGGGATAGATCGTCCCCTGCGCGAGCATCCAGCCCTCGTCCAGACCCAAATTCGCCAGCTCGTCGATGATCACTTCAACGAAGAGGCGGCCGACCACCTTTCGCTTCGCCTCGGGCTCTACCTTACCGGCCAGCTCCCGGAAGAAGCGCTGGGACGCGTCCACCACCTTCAGGTTCTCGTACCCGAGGCGGGCCAGGTGGTCCGTTATCTCAGCGCTCTCGTTCAGTCGCATGAACCCAGTGTCAACGTGGACCCCGTAGACGCGGTCCGGGCCAAGCGCATCCACGCAGAGCTTGAGCGTGACCAGGGAGTCCACTCCGCCGGAGACCAGGAGAATTATTTTCTTGTCTCCGGCCTCTTCCCGGGTTTGCTCAAGGAGGAAGGTCGTGTAGTCCTCTGGAGTCCAGTCCCGGGTCTCCGTGCAGACCCCTACGAAGTTGTCCAGCATGGTCATGCCGTGGACCGTGTGGGTGACCTCGGGGTGGAACTGGAAGCCGAAGATCCGGCGGTTGGGGTGCTCGAAGCCCGCCACGGGGACCGCGTCTGAGGACGCCACGGTTCGGAAACCAGCGGGGAGGCGGGTGACCAGATCCCGGTGGCTCATCCAGACCACCTGGTCCCGGTCGAGGCCCTGGAAGAGCGCGCCGTCGGGCTTCACCGCTGCCCGGGTGAGGCCGTATTCACCCTCGCTGCCCGTCTCCACCGTGCCCCCGAACGCCTGCGCCAGGAGCTGGTGTCCATAGCAGAGGCCCAGCATCGGCACCTGCACAGCGGTGAGGTTAAAGCCCGGTCGGGGCGCGACCGGGTCGTCCACCGAGTGGGGACTGCCCGAGAGAATGATTCCGAGGAGACCCGGTCGGTCCGGTGTGAAGTCCTCGGGCGAGTGGATACGTGCCAGGACTCCGAGGCCGCGGATCCGTTTCGTGATCAGGTGGGTGTACTGACCGCCGAAGTCCAGGATGGCTATTTCGTTTTGTTGTTCGAGCATTCCCTCTCCATCTCGATCTCTTTGAACACCTCCCCCGTGGCGCCCGTGGGGTACTCCCCCGAGAAGCAAGCGTCACAGATGGGAAGGCCGCGGTAGAGGCGGCGTAGGTCGCTGAGACGTTGGTACACCAGCGCGTCAGCCCCGATTTTTTTGGAGATCTCCTTCACGCTCAGTCCCGTAGCGATCATCTCCCGCTTGATGGACATGTCGATGCCGTAGATGCAGGGGTGGCGGATCGGCGGCGACGCTGAGACCATGTAGATTTCTTTGGCGCCGGCCTCCCGGAGGAGGCGCACGAGGTGCCTGGAGGTGGTCCCGCGGACGATGGAGTCATCCACCACCGCGATCTTGCGGCCGCGCACCACGTCCTTGAGCGGGTTGAGCTTCAGGCGCACGACCTTCTCCCGCTCTGCCTGGTTTGGCGAGATGAAGGAGCGTCCCACATGGTTGTTCTTGGACAGACCCCGGCGGTAGGGGATCCCCAATTCCTCTGCGAGGCCCGACGCGAAGAAGTAGGCCGATGAGGGGACATCGATGACGATGTCGGGTTGAAGGCCCGTTTGCCGGAATTTTCGGGCCAGGGCCCTGCCCATACGCACCCGCTCGTGGGCCACGCCCCGCTTATGGATCCGGGAGTCCTCGCGTGCGAAGTAGATGTACTCGAAGACGCAGAAGGCCTGACGCTTCCGGTATCGGATCTGGGAGTGAACCTGCTGGTCCATGTCAATGAAGATCACTTCGCCGGGTTCCAGATCCCTGATCACCTCGAAGCCGATGTAGTCCAGGCAGGCTGACTCCGACGCGAACGCGTAGCAGGTCCCCTCCTTGGTGGTCTTCTTCCCGAAGACCAGGGGGCGGATTCCGTAGGGGTCGGCAAAGGCCAGGAGGCCTCGGTTGGCGACGATCGTGATGGTCGAGTAGGCCCCCTCGACTCTACGCTGGGTCGCTTCCACCGCGTCGAAGAGGTCCTCGTTGGTGAAGTGCTTGAGGTCCTTCTTCTCCAACTCCGAGGCCAGTGCGTAGAGGATCAGCTCCACATCGCAGGAAGAGTCGAGCAGCCGGTGATCGTCCTCGTAGAGGGAGCGGCGCAGGGCTCGGAAGTTGTTGACGTTCCCGTTGTGGGCCATGGCCAGCCCGAAGGGATAGTTGACGAAGAAGGGCTGCGCGTCCAGCACCTCGTTCGCGCCGATGGTGGAGTAGCGTACGTGGCCGATCCCCAGCCGTCCACGGAGGCGGGATACGGCCTCCTCGTCTTCGAAGACCCTGTTGACCAGGCCGAGGCCCTTCATCATGCGGAAGGTCTCGTCGAACGCGACGATTCCAGCCGCGTCCTGGCCCCGGTGCTGGATCGAGTTCAGCCCGTAGATCAGATCCTCAGCGACTTGGTGGTGGCCCAGTATGCCGATGATGCCGCACATGAATCAGACCCCCCCCAAAACCGCGTCAAGATCGATTTCCTCTCGGCAGATGCGCTCCAGGACGTCCGGGTAGAAGAGGTGCTCCACGGCGAGGCCCCGGCGTTTGACCTCGTCCAGGTCTTCTGCACCTCGCAGGTCCACGATTGCCTGGTCCAGGATCGGTCCTGTGTCCATCCCCTCGTCCACCAGGTGGATGGTGATCAGGGTCTCATCGAGGCCCTGTTCCCAGGCCCACTCGTAGCCATGTGCCCCTTGATAGGCTCTGGAATCTGCGGGATGGATGTTGATGATGCGGTTGGGCCAGCGCGCTATGACCTCGTGTGTCAGCATCCGCATGAAGCCCGCCAGGACCAGGATGTCCGGCCGATGGGGCTCCAGGGTAGCGACGAGGTCTTGGTCGAAAGCCCGGCGTCGGCGCCCCTGGGATGGGACGCAGGCCGTGGGCACCCCCAGGTTCCCTGCGGCTTCGAGGCCAGGGGCTTCGGGGTCGTTCGCGAAGACCACGACGGGCTCGCAGACTTCCCCGAGGCTCCCGTCCCGGCAGCGCTCAAGCAGGGCCGACATGTTGCTGCCGCGCCCGGAGATGAGGATCGCTACTCGCGTCATAGATTATCACCGCGGCGGCCGATGTCTGAACGGAAGATCTGACCATCGAAGTGGATCTTCTCCAGCTCTTCGTAGGCCTGCCCCATGGCCTCCTCCAGGCTGTCTCCGCGGCAGACCACGTTGAGCACCCGGCCGCCGCTGGTTACCAGGTGGCCGCCCTCCTGTTTCGTGCCCGCGTGGAAGATCATCGTGTCCTTGGCAAGCGCGTCGAGGCCCTTGATCTCGTAGCCCGTCTTGTAGGGGCCGGGGTAGCCTCCCGAGGCCATGACCACGTCCACGAAGGCTGCGTCATGGAACTCGAGTTCCAGGTCGTCCATCCTGCTGTCGGTGCAGGCCAGGATCAGCTCCAGGAGGTCGCTCTTCAGCGCGGGGAGGACCACCTCGGTCTCTGGATCGCCCAGACGGACGTTGTACTCCAGGAGCTTTGGGCCGGATTTCGTGAGCATCACCCCGAAGTAGATGACCCCCCGAAAGTCGATCCCCTCATCCTGGAGACCTCGCAAGGTGGGCGCGACGATCTCCTCGTCCACCCGTTTAGCCAGCGCTTCGTCGTAAAAGGGCACCGGGCAGAATGCGCCCATGCCGCCGGTGTTGGGGCCCCGGTCCCCGTCCAAGAGCTGCTTGTGGTCCTGGGAGGGGGTGAGGAGTCGGATATCCGTGCCGTCTGTGAAGCCCAGGATCGAGATCTCCCGCCCCACGAGCCGTTCCTCTACCACCACGGACGCGTCGTCGCCCCAGCGTCGCTGCACCTCGTCGAGGGCCTCAAGGGCCTCGACGAGGCTTGGGCAGACGAAGACCCCCTTGCCAGCGGCGAGGCCGTCGTACTTGACCACGACCCCATCGGGAAAGCTCTCGGAGAACTCCCGGGCCAGGCTCGGAGTTTTGAAGACACGGAACGCGGCCGTGGCCACGCCGTGTTTCTGCATGAACTCCTTGGCAAAAATCTTGGAGCCCTCGAGGCGTGCGCCGTCCCGCCCTGGGCCGAAGACCCTGGTTCCCGCTGCTCGCAGGTCGTCCGCCAACCCCGCGGTCAGGGGTGCCTCGGGGCCGATCACGACCAGATCCACGCCGTCGTCCCGGCACCAGCGTACCACCGCTGCATGATCTGACGCGTCCAGGGCCACGTTGTTGGAGGTCCCGCCGTTTCCCGGCGCAACGGCTACCTTGTCCAAGCGCGGGCTCTGCCCAAGCTTCCACGCGAGCGCATGCTCGCGGGCGCCTGAACCGATAATCAGGACATTCATCCCTTCTCCTCCCCTTTCAGGACCTCGTCAGCGCGCGCGACAACGCGGTCGCAGACCATCGCTGCGAGGCCCACATAGTCCCGTACCCGCAGGGCCCGGCATCGGGCCTTTACGTTCTCAGGGACCTCCAGGTCGTCCACAAGGGCCAGCAGTTCCTCGCGGGTCACCGCACGCCCCCGGGTGGCCTTCTTGAGCAGCTCGTAGGGATCGTCCACTCCCGCTGTGCGGAGGATCGTCTGCACGGGCTCCGCCAGGAGTTCGGGGCTGGCGTCGAGTTCCTCGATGCATCGGGCCTCGTTGTATTCGAGCGTCTCCAGGCCCCCCAAAGTCTCCAGCATCGCCAGATGGACGTGGGCCAGAGCGACCCCGATGTTGCGGGTCGCTGTGCTGTCCGAGAGGTCACGCTGGAGGCGGGCCCGCGCCAGCTTGTCTGAGAGCGCGCCCAGGAGCCCCAGAGCTACTTCCAGGTTTCCCTCGCTGTTTTCGAAGCGGATCGGGTTTACCTTGTGAGGCATGGTAGATGAGCCCACCGCGGCGCGGTCTGTCTGCGCCTTGAAGAAGCCCAGGGATAGGTAGAACCAGCAGTCCCGGTCCAGGTCGATCAGCACGTTGGCGATCTGGCGGGTCAGGTTCAGGTACTCGGCCCACGCGTCGTGATCCTCGATCTGAGTAGTCGCGAGGTTGGGGTCGAAACCCAGGCGGCGAACAAAGCCCTCGGAGAAGTCGATCCAGTCGAACTTCGGGAACGCAGTAGCGAAGGCTGACCAGTTCCCCGTGGCCCCGTTGAGTTTGCCCCGGAAGATGAACCCGTCCACGCGCTCGTAGAGCCGCAAGAGGCGCTCCAGGTGAACAGCGATCTCCTTGCCCGCTGTGGACGGCGAGGCCTTCTGCCCGTGGGTTCGGGTGGGCATTGGCGCGTCACGCAGTTTTGCGGCCATGGCCCGGAGCGTGGCCAGGAGGTCCGCCAGCAGGGGGAGCTGCTCATCGGTCCGGTACCCGTCCAGCATCATGCTGAACGCGAGGTTGTTCACGTCCTCGGAGGTAAGGCCGAAGTGGATCCGGTTGGGATCGGGCAGTACGAGCTGCTCTCGCAGGTAGATCTCAACGGCCTTTACGTCGTGTCGAGTGGACTCCTCGATCTCCTTGATTCGGTCGAAGTCGTCCTCGTTGAAGTGCTCCATCGTATCCTGGATGGCGGCCTTTCGGTCGCCCGGGAGGCGCGGCCAGAGCCCTGTCTCCTCCTGGGCCATGAGGTACGCGCACTCCACCTGTGTGCGGGCCTCCATGAGCGCGAACTCGGAGAAGTACTCACCCAGATGGCCGACCTTGTCCGCGTAGCGCCCGTCCAGCGGTGAGATCTCTCGACTCATCAGTGCCCCCGCACCTCTGTGTCCGCAGCCCGCTGGCTGGCCTTCATCGTCGCTATCTCTTCGTCTAAGCGTATCCGCAGGTCCGGCAGGTTGAGGCAGCGTAAGGCCAGCGCCGCTGCATTGTTCGGGTCCACCACGGTGGCCGCCGGGGCCTTCGAGGGCATCATCAGGGACGAGTTCACGTTGAGCATGAGGTCGGTTTTGTCCACGAAGGGCGGGCAGGAGATCACCGGCAGGTTGAGGTTTGCGGCCAGCGCACCGCCCAGGCCGTTGGAGCGCCCGGCTACAGCGATGACAGCGCCGTGCTCGATCGAGCCGTTGTACTCAGCGCAGAGTGTCAGGAGGTCCTCGCCGTTTTTATGCGCGGATACCACCCGCAGCTCCGTGTAGACGGGGTAGGGCGCCAGGGCCTCGCGAATCCTCTCGCAGAAGGGCAGATCTACCTTGGAGCCCATGACGATAGCCACGAAGCCCGGCTGGAGGAGACCTTCGGCCACCAGGCCGCGCCCCAGGCGTCGGGAGGGGGACGCGTTGCCCAGAGAGAGGGGCTCCTCCACTATGCGGTCGAAGATATCCAGGTATCGCCGGGTGGTTTCAGCGACTACCTCTTTCGGCAGCCGCATCGGGAAGCCGGCGTCGGTCCGGTTGGCCAGGAGCCACTGGCGGACGAACTCCTTGTCCAGCTCCACCGCGGCGGAGGGGTTCTTCTCCCAGTCCTCCCGGAACCAGAACCGGGACGAGTCCGGGGTGTGGATCTCGTCGATGAGGATCAGCTCCCCCTCCACGAGGCCGAACTCGTACTTTGTGTCCACCAGGAGGATCCCCTTCTCCTCCAGGATTGCGGTTCCACGGGCGAAGAGAGCCCGGGCCGTCGCTGCCATCTGCTCCCATACGGGGCCTTCGACGAGGCCCGTGGAGACGATCGCTTCGGGGGTAATCGGGCGATCGCTCTTCTCTTTCGTCGTTGGGGTAAGGATGGGCTCGGGGAACTTCTGGTTTTTTGTGAGGCCGTCACCGACCTCCACCCCGGAGAAGATCCGGTTGCCAACCCGGTAGCCCCGCCACATGGAGCCCGTGATGTAGCCCCGCATGATCACCTCTACACGCAGGGGAACGGCCTCATGCACGAGGCTCGCGTTGGGGTCTATCTGGCGAATCAGGTGGTTTGGGATGATGTCCTCGGTCTCAGCGAACCACCAATTGGTGATCCCGTTGAGCACCGCACCCTTTTTGGGGATCGGTGTCTCCAGGACCTGGTCGAACGCTGAGATCCGGTCCGTCACGACGATCAGGCGGGTCTGGTCGTCGATGCGGAAGCTCTCCCGGACTTTGCCCGAGGCGAGCTTGACGAGTTGAGGCGATTCTACACGGTTGAGGATGTTGAGCATCGGTGCCTCCTAGTGCCTGAAGTGCCGGGTGCCGATGAACACCATCGCCACACCCAGCTCATCGCAACGTTTGATCACGGCCTTGTCCCGGATCGAACCTCCGGGCTGGAACAGGGTCCCTACGCCCGCGTTCGCTGCCAGATCGATATTATCAGGGAAGGGGAAGAAAGCGTCGGAGATCAGGCTCGCCTCCCGCAACTCCTCGGTTACGTACTCGACGTCCCCTTCCCGCTCCAGGTTCTCGCGCGCTCGGGCCAGCGCCAAGCGGGTGGAGTTCACCCGGTTCGGCTGGCCCGCACCGATCCCCAGGAGCTGGCATGTCCCGTCGTCCCGGCGCCGGACGATGACGATGGCGTTGGATTTGACCTGGCGCACAGCGATTACGCCGAAGGCCAGGAGCTCCTCGTCGATCTTCCGGGGCGCGGCCGCTGTCTTAACCTCGATATCCTCCCAGAGCGCGGTATCCGAGTCCTGGAGCAGGGCCGCTCCTGCCAGAAGGCGCACGTCACGGGGCCGGGCCGCATCCTTCGGATCGAAACGGACGATCCGAAGGTTCTTGTGCTGGCGCAGGTATTCCAGTGCGTCCGCGTCAAATTCCGGTGCGGAGACAACCTCCACGAACTTGCGGTCCCGCTTCTTCTCAGCGTCCAGTGCCAGGAACCGCACCGTGTCCAGGGGGAGGGGCCGGTTGAACGCTATCACCGAGCCGAACGCTGAGAGGGGGTCCCCATCCCAGGCCGCCTCGAAGACCGCTGTGAGAACATCGCCCGTGGCCAGCCCGCAGGGGTTCTGGTGCTTGATGATCGCGCAGGCGGGGCCTTCGAAGTCTTTCACCGTGTCCAGCGCTGCCTGGATATCGGCCAGGTTGTTGAAGGACAGTGCCTTGCCGCCCAGGATCTCCATGTTGCAGAGGCTTACAGCCGCGCCCCGTTCCCGCAGCAGGACCGCGTGCTGGTGGCTGTTCTCCCCGTAGCGCAGCTCGGTAGCGCTGTCGAAGGCAAGCCGTAGGCTCGTGACGCCGTGGAACGCGTCCAGGGTGGTGGAGATCGCTGCGTCATAGTCTGCTGTGCGGTGGAAGGCCTTGCGCATCAGTCGGGTCCTGGTCTCGGGGCCCAGTGCGCCTTTGTTCGCTGCCAGCTCCTCGATCAGCCCGTCATAGTCCCCGGGGTCGGTTACCACGGACACCCAGCGATGGTTTTTGGCCGCGGCCCGGATCATCGTGGGGC
>CAYOTU010000033.1:0-14694 GCA_964406905.1 uncultured Myxococcales bacterium
TTCGCCCTGCGCTGGCGATCGAGATGCTGGCCGAGAATCGTGGCCATGCCCGGCATGTGCGCCCGGGCGGCGTGGCGCAGGGACGCCGGATCGGGGCGTTCGTTGACGGCGGGCACGTTCGGGAAGTCGCCCAGGATGGGCACGTCGCCGAGCGCGGCCAGAGACGCGCCGGCCGCGGCCTGCCAGGAATCTTCCTCCGGGCTACCCGGGACGATCTGATCCTTCTGGGTCAGGAGCTGTCCGAATGTAGAGCCGGTGCCGGGACCGATCTGGTAAGAGGGATCCGAGAGCTCCGCCTCGAGCTGGAAGTACAGCTTCAACAGGCCGGGCTTCATCTCGCTGAGCGCGAAGACCGCCTCGTCCACCACCTGGATGCCCAGCGCCGCCTGCGCGGCCGCGCCGTCCTGGTCCTTCACCTCGTAGTTGAGCACCGCCTCCTCGCCGGGGAGGTAGGTCTCCTTGTCCGGCGTCATGGTCACTGTGAGGTTCGACGCAGGCTCGACGTAGACGATCTTCCCGTCGCGGATGAACTGGCCCGTTTCCGCGAGGAAGTAGGCCTCAAGAACCAGGTCCTCGGTCATGGAATTGTCAATGTCCAGGAATGTAGCCCCGAACCCGCCCTCGATGTCGATGGTCTGGGTGAGGACGGTCTGGTTTTTGCGGATTACGTCGAAGAAGACCCGGTTGTGTCCGCCGGAGGTGTGGATGCTGACCTCGATGGTCTCGCCCACCTCGTAGACCGCCTTGTCCGTGCGCACGAGCACGCTCTGGTCAAAGTCGCCCACGTTGTAGCTGAAGGAGGCCGAGGCCTCGCCAGCCGCGCCCTCCGCTGCCACGTCCACCTGGAGCACGTCCTGGTGGGGCGTCAGGGTAAAGGTCGCCAGGCCGTCGTCGCCCACCTCGATTTCATCGTCGTCAAATTCCGCGCCGTTGATCGTCAGGGTAGCGGTGGCCGCTACGGGACCACCTGTGGGATCGGAGACAAAGAGGAAGAACGCGTTGGGCACGTCAGGCACCACGGTCCCGCTCTCGGGCAGGAGCGCTATGTCCATAAGCGCGTCGGTGACCAGGATGTTCTTGGCCTGGACGACCTTCTGGGACGCGAGATCTGTGATCGCAATCTCCATGAGGACGAGGGCCTTGCCCTGATCCAGGGGCTGACCCACGACGTAGTCGGGGAGGTCATAGTCGAAGACATATAGGCCCGCCTCGTTGGTCTGGCCCGTGATCACCTGGTCCGGGGTCCACTCGGCCTCGTACTTGAAGATCGTGACCTCGACCTGGCCGCCAGCGACGGTCTTGCCGAAAAAGTACTCTGCCAGGATCTCGCCGTGGATCGTCTCGCCGGGCATGTAGAAGGTCTTGTCCAGGGTGGAGGTGACCTTGAACTTCGGCAGGGAGTAGCGGTCCACGGTGACCGTCTTCTCAGTGGCCACGTCGTCCAGGGTCGCGATGATCTTGTACGCGCCCATGTTGACCTGGGTCGCCAGCGTGAACTCCGTCGCCGCGACGCCGAACTCGTTGGTCTGGACGGCCTGCTTGAAGACTTTGTTGCCCTTCGCATCCTGGATCTCGAAGAGCAGCTCCTTCCCCGCCTCGGGGGTCAGGTCGGGCTTCTCGAGGGCCAGTGCGCGGACAAACATTTTCTGGCCGGGCTGGTAGAGGGGCTTGTCCGTGGTCACCAGGACCCGGCTCTCCCGCACCACCTGCATGACGCCCTCGGCCTGCTCTTCGCCGTCGTCCGTCATGACGAAGGCCTTGACCGTGACCTCGCCCTCGACATCGGTCATCAGCTCGACGACCCCGGTGCCGAACTCGTCGGTGGTGACCTCCATCTCCCGATCCTCACCGTTCGCGTCGGTGAGGACGACCGTCACCAGGGTATCCGCAACGGGCTGGTCGGTGATGGGGTTGTTCACGATCACCCGCGCCAGGCTCTTCTGCTCGGGGAAGATGTTCTGGGGCGTGTACACCACCACGTTAATCTTGGGCAGGAGCGCGAAGAGGCTCCGGAACCCCTTCAACGTACCGTCGGGGGTGTCGATGATGTAGTCCAGCACGTACGCGGACTGACTCCCGCTCCCGTCCAGTGGTGGTGTCCGCTCGAAGGATGCCACTACAGTGGTCGTCCCGGGAGCCGCCTCGTAGATACCCGTGGCGACCTCTGACCAGTCGCCGTCGAGGTGCCGAATCGTCAGGTCGAAGCTACCCTTGACGGACTTGTTCCCCTCTACGGTCAGGGGGATCCGTACTTCGAGATTGCCCCCGACAAGGCTGGCGGACATCAACTTCTCCACGAGGGAGATCCGCCCCGCCTCGGTCTTGTCCGGATCCCCGACCCGTGGGCCTGAGTTCTCGGACCGGCAGCCAGCGAACGCTAGAAGCGCCGCGACCAGAACGCTGAGCCAAACTGCTGACCTTTTCATCACTCTTCCTCCCCGTGTGCACCGGATGCACACATCGACCCGCCGCGCCCGGGAGCATCCCAGGAGCGTCTCGTCGTTGTGTGTCCTTGCCATCGTTCCATTACGCCTCGGTCAATCAAAGAAACCGGTCATGGTCTTCTGCAAGGGACATGCCACTACCGGCCGTACCGGGCCAGCTTGTTGTACAGGGTGCGGCGATCTATCCCCAACTCCTCCGCTGTCTTCTTCTTGTTCCCGCGGGTCCTGTCCAGCGCATGCAGGATAACCTCCCGCTCCACCTCACCCAGGGTTAGCCCGCTGAAACGCTGGAGACCCGCGCCAGACGGATCCTGGGCCCGCCCGCTGGACAGGTGCTGGAACTGGGCGAAATCCTGGACGTCCAGCACCTCCCCGTCCGCGAAGAGGGAGACGTTCTTCAGAACCATCTCCAACTCCCGGACGTTGCCGGGCCAACGGTAGCGGGACAGAAGCCCAAGGGCCGCTGGCGTAAACCGCATAGCATTCGTGATTCCCTGTCGACGATTCTCGCGTAGAAAATAATCCGCCAGGAGGGGGATGTCCTCCCGCCGCTCACGCAGGGGCGGGACCCGTACCTGGATGATGTTCAAACGATAGTACAGATCCTCCCTGAAGCGCTTCTCCGCCACCTCGTGGGCGAGATCCTTGTTCGTAGCGGCGATCACCCGCACGTCCGCCGTCTGGGTTACGTGGCAGCCGACCTTCTGGAAATCTCCCTGCTGGAGAAAGCGCAGCAGCCGGGTCTGGAGCGCCAGCGGCATCTCTCCGATCTCATCCAGCATCAGGATGCCGTTGACCGCGGCCTCCACGAGGCCTTGCTTGTCCTGGACAGCGTCGGTGAACGCGCCCCGGAGGTGGCCGAAGAGTTCGCTCTCGATCAGGTTGGCAGGGATCGCTCCACAGTTCACCGCGACAAAAGGCCCCGCAGCCCTGGAGCCGTAGCGGTGCAGGGCCCGCACGACCAGCTCCTTGCCGGTGCCGCTCTCCCCCTGAACCAGCACGGTGATGTCCTTGTCCAGGATCCGCACCATGAGGTGGAACATCTTCCGCATGGCCGGGGAGTCACCGATTATCTCCGGGAACGTCGCTTCGTCAGTGGCCGTGGCCGTGCCTCGCCATGGTTCCGGAGCTGGCGAAGCCGCGGTTTCGACCAGAAGGGCCTCCGCCGCGGCGAGGGACTTCTCGAGGTCACGGATCCGAGCTTTGGCCGCCTCAAATTCTTTATCCGTCGCTGCCTGGCGCAGATCCAGGGCAAAGGCCGCGGCAAGGGTCTCTGCAAGGCGGGCCTCAGGGGGGCCGAACTTCTGGGGTACGAAGCGGTTGTCCACGTAAAGCGCGCCCACCGCTGTCCCATCAGATAAGATCGGGGTACAGAGCACGCTGCGGAGCTTCATCGCTGCCACGGAGGCCTCCAGTGCGAAGGCCCCCTTCTGGCCTGCATCGGTGAGGAGCACCGTCTCCCCGGATTCGAGGACCCGGCTCACGATGGTGTTGGAGACCCGGCCCGACGCGCCGCGGAGGGTCTCCTGGTCCATGTTCCGCGCTGCCAGAATCCTGGCCTTGTCACCCCGCTCCGAGGTCGCCACCAGGAACCCGCGCTCCGCGTCCAGGAAGGAGATCGCCAGGTCCAGCAGCCGCTCTGCCACGCCCCGGCGCCCCCGGGAACCCGCCAGGGCGTCCAGGATGTTCCTGCACTGTTGCATCCACACCTCTGCTGATTTCCTGTTTCGTACCAGCGCCAGTGTAGAAAGATTACACACGAACTTCAAGTCCCCGTGCCGCTGTTGCCTTGTCGCGCGTGCCCGTTACAATAGGATTTCGGTGGAAACCTCGGACAACGGGGACACGATGCGAACGACACGGAACGGAATCCAAGCGGCTTTTCTCTCCCTTCTCCTCGTTTCGGCCTGCGGCGGCGGGACCGGCGACCGCGATGACATCCTTGGGGAGGACGCCTCCCTCCATGAGTTCTGCCTGGCGAACCCCGGCGCAGAATGCGACGACGACGACCCCTGCACCCTTGGGACAGGGATCTGTATCAGCGGCGAATGCCTCTTCGACGATACGACCGACTGCTCCGAGCCGCCGGACTCCTGCTCCGCGAACCCAACCTGCGACGGCGCGGGGGGCTGCATCTGGCAGATAGCGGACGGCTGGTGCCGCATAGAGGGAGCATGTCGCCAGGCTGGCCAGAGTTCCCCGGACAACGACTGCCTCCAATGCGTCCCAGGAGAATCTCGGACCTCCTGGACCCCGGTCAGCGACGTCGACTGTACCCCCGCGGACAACCCCTGCACCACCTACGGGATCTGCGATGAAGGCTTCTGTGTCCCCGACGCGATCGGCGTCGAGTGTGCGTCAAACCCCGACTGTGCGACAGCGGATGACGGGGACCTCTGCAACGGGATCTGGACCTGCCAGGACTGCGAATGTGCGTTTGATCCGGAGAGCGTGATCGCCTGCGACACGGCGGGAGACAATGCTTGCGTAAAGACAACGTGCGTGCCTCAGACCGGCCAGTGTATCCCTGTGGTCCAGCCCGACGGAATCCCTTGTAACGACGGAGACCCCTGCACCACCGGCGACGCTTGCTTCGCGGGCGAATGCAAGGCCGGCAGCGACACTCCCCCCATCTGGACCCCTCTCCCCGGCCCCAAGGGAGCATGGTTGGACGCTGTGGTACGCCTTCCGGGGAATCCGTCTCCGATGCTCGCTGTCGGACGCGGCGGCGGCGTGTTCCGCAGCCTCGACAACGGCGCGTCCTGGACCCTCGGGGACCTCCTGGGTTGGGGTGAGGAGCGGGGGGACTGGCTCACCGTGGGCCACGGCGCCACGACACCGGTACTGGTGATCTACGGTGGTATCCTGTTCCACTCCATGGATGGCGGAATCCAATGGACAGAGGTGATGACAAGCTGCGAAGCGGTGGTGGAATGCGCGGGGGCCCCGGGGACCTTCGTCGCTGCCTGCCAGGGGAAGACCTGGATCTCCCAGGATGGGGGCGCCACCTGGCCCCAGTCCGGCGGCAACCTCCCCTTCGCAGGGAATAGCGAGGTCGTCGCGCTGGCTGCCTCGGACAGCCTCAACTGGTACCTGGGCACCCAGAACGAGGACACGGCAGGTCGTGGCAAGATCTACCGCACCACCGACGGCGGCGGTTCCTGGGCCGCTGTCTCCCTGCCAGCCATGCCGGACCCAGCCGCTGCTGCTCCCCACGGCCTCCTTGTGGACCCATCGAGCCCTACCCGAATCTTCGCTGGGCTTGCGCACCCGGACGGCGCTCCGTTTCTGTTCGGTGAAACCGTACTCTACCGCAGCCAGGACAACGGCGAGACCTGGGAAGCCCTCAACCCGAACACCCTGGGTGCGACGATTGTGCCTCTGACGCTGGATTCTGTCGGACGCCTCCTCCTCTCGGTGGACACGGCCCTCAACCGGGGCGGCAACTACGGCTCAGGACCCTGGGCTTTCATGCCGGCCCCAACCGTGGGCAGTCCGGTCCAACTCCACCCGATCACACAGGCCCTGATCGATCCGGCCAGCGAGTTCTCGTTCTTCGTACCCGCTGCCAACGGCTTGGCCCATGCGAAAGACCTTGGCCAGACCTGGGAACTCCTCGACGACGGGCTTCGTGCTGGACGCTACAACGTACTCCTAGCCGCGTCCACGGGTACCCTTCTTGCCGCAGATCCCGACAGCGGCCGGGTCCTGCGTTCCCAGGACGACGGGGCCACCTGGACAGCCGCTGCCCTCAGCCTCACGGGAAACGCGACGGTGCTGGCCTCGCTGGGCGAGGCAGCGGACGGTCGCCTCTTCGGGATCACCACCGAGGGCGGGCTGGTAAAGTCGGATAGTGATGGCGAGGACTGGATCCATCTCGAACCTGGCGTCAACCCTCTGTTCACCCCAATCCGAGCGGTCGCCGCGCCGATCCCTTCCGGGGATAGCCCGGGGCGGGTCCTTGCGTTCTTGGACGGGGTGGGACTCTGGCTCAACGACAACGGCGCGCTCCCGGGCGTGGAGGAGGCCTGGATCCTTTCCGGTTTCCAAGGCAGCAGCGCGGCTACCGACTTGGTGCCACTGCTCGACTCCTCCACGATCCTCCTCATGTCGACGCCACGTGAGTTCGACACCGGAGCATCTCGGATCTGGCGCACCACAAATGCGGGGAACTCCTGGTCTCAGGTGGCCTCGGCCACGGGCGAGGCAATCCGACTCTTCCCGCACCCGGGAAACGGCAGCTTCGCGTTCGCCGGGGTCCTGGGAAAAGAGCCGGAGCTTCTCCGCTCCACAAATTCCGGTGCGTCCTGGTCGGCCATGCCCAGGCAGCCGACCTTCGCCAACGTCCGAGGAGACGGTTGCCTCCTGGCCGATCCCGTTGTCTCCGGTGGCCTCTACGCGGCCCTCTGGCTCTCCGGCGTCTGGCGCTACGATCCCGTCGCAGAGATCTGGACTCTCCTCGAAGGCTCCCCGAAGACAGCGATCGCTCTGGCCGAGGATCCGGCCACGCCGGGACGGCTCCTGGCCGCTGACGGTGCGGACGCTACCCTCTGGGCCTCCGACGATCAGGGCGCTACCTGGACCGTGGAGCAGGACTTCGGCGCGGATTTCGTCCGGGTTCGCAAGGTGGTGAACCGTGTCGGCGTCGTAGCTGCCTTGCTGGACGGCCACGCACCCGGGGAGGGCGCTCTCTACCTGCGCACGAACGGAAGCTGGAGCCAGGTTTCCGATCTGCCTGGCGGGGCCTGGGATCTGGAGGCATGGACAGACCCGGATACGGGCCAGACGAGGCTCCTCGCAGCGGGCGAGGACGGCGGGCTATACCGCTCAGAGGATCTCGGAGACTCGTGGCAGATCGTGGAAAACTTCCCGGACACGGCGTGCTACGATATCGAGGTCATGGACGATGGGGCCACGTTCATCGCTACCTCAGAATGCGGCGGGCTCGCAACGACGGCGTGCGGCCTGATCCGATCCACTGACAACGGCATGTCCTGGACCCCGGTCCTGACCCTGGAGCGGAGCTGCGCCGCGGTGGTAATCCATCCGACCATCTCTGGAGCCGCCTGGGCCGCGTGCCCCGGCGCTGGCCTCTACTACACCTCCAACGCTGGCCAGAGCTGGCAGAACGTCAGTGCGACGATCTCGCCGCTCTCCAACCTGCCACTGGCCTTCAGCGACGTGGCGATCTTTGATGGACGCCTCGCCCTGGGTTCAGCGGCCACAGGCGTATTCATGACCCAGCCCGGCAACACCACGTCCTGGGTCAATGATCCGAAGAGCCGGCCCGCGCCTGCCCTTGAGGCCGTGCGCATCGACGCGGACACGGCAAACGGCAATCGGATCCTGATAAGCGCTGTGCCCGGGGGCCTGTACCTCACCGAGGACAACGGCACCCACTGGTACGACGTTGGTGGCGCGCTGGCCCCCACTGCGGGCTGGGGAGATCGCCTCCCGATCAACGGGGCGTTCATCCACGCGAACGCGGTGGATCCGGCCTTTGACGACGGAACACACATCTGGGCAGCGGTGGAGGGCCGGGGTCTGTGGACCGCTACTCCGGGCCTCTGGGCCTGGGCGAAAATCGCTTCGGGACTGCCCACTATGAACTCGTCCCACCCCTACACCCTGGTGGAATCCGAGGAAGGGGGCCTGGACGACCTGCGAATCTGGCTCCTGGCCAAAGAGGATGTCTTCAGCACCACCAACGGTGGCCAGACCTGGCAATCCGTGGGCATGGGGCTCCCGCCGGGGCCCCTCCTCGCGTTCGCACCCTCTGCTGGGCCACTGTTCGCTTCAATTAGCGGCCGACAGCTCTTCCGGGCCACGGGAGACGGCGCTGTCTGGGCCAAGGCCGAAACGATCCGCACCCACGGAGTCCCCTGGCCCCTGTGGGCCAACCGCAAGATAGGCTTCTGGTCCTGGATCGGGGCGGATGACATCGGTACCCGGATGACCGTGTCCCTGGACCCCACGGGGCTCTGGCGCACCGAAGACGGCGGCCTCACCTGGGATCCAGGCGGCCGCGGCCTGCCCCCGGGCGGGACCTACGCTATCCTGAGAGACCAGGACGCGCCCGAGAGCCTCTACGTGGGAACCGATGACGGGCCTTACCTCACCAACGACGGCGAGGAGTTCTTCCCCTTCGGCGAAAACTGGCAGACCCAGTGGGGGCCGCCTGTTGTCCTCTTCCAGGACCCGGACATGACGGACCGCCTCTTGGCTATCACCGAAGGGTCGACCCAGCACGGGATCCCGCAATACGAGGACGAGGAGAGCCTCTACCCCACCCGAATCCTCCTGCGCAGCGAGGACCACGGAGAGACCTGGTTCCTCGCGGGCGAGGGACTGCCCCCGGACTCAGGCCCCCTCCAGATTATGGCGGATCCCAACGTCCAAGGGGGCTACTACATTGCCACCGCCACGGCCGGGGTTCTGCGCTCCATCGACGGTGGCGCCAACTGGGAGCCATGGAACACCGGCCTCCCGGGCCCGCGGACCGGTGCGTTCGGACAATTGCGGGGCCACCCGATGACCCTCTCCCCAGACGGGGATGCTCTTTACCTGGGGACCTCGGGCTTCGGCCTGTACGAGCGGGTCTTCGCCTCCACCTGCGAAGAGCAATGAAGCGGGAGACCCTCATCTTCGACGCTGTGGTAGCAGGCGCCGGTACCTCCGGCGCGGCCGCGGCCGCGTTCCTGGCCGAGGCCGGGCTCCGGGTCGCTGTGTTCGAGCGGCGCCCCTGGGACAAAGGCGGCGCCCGGTGGATCAACGCTGTCCCCGGTTGGATCTTTGATCGGGTCGGCATGGATCAGCCTGTCCCGCCAGAGCTGCACGGGGTCTTTGGCACAGGGTCCTTCCGCTCACCCCAGGGCAGCGCGTCCATCGAGCTCAGCGCTGTGCCCGTCTGGGACGTGGACATGCGGGCCCTCGGAGACCGTCTACGACAGCAGGCGCTGGACGCTGGCGTCACGGTCTTTGACCGGGCCGACCTCGAGAGTGTGTCTCTCCAGGACGGACGCGTCAGGTCTATAGATATCGCGCGCTCCCGGCCCGGCGGTAACGGCCGTAGATATCGGCTCGAGGCGACCCTCTTCGTGGACGCGACGGGCCTCGCCGGCGCACTCCGCAATCGGGTGCCGGTTCTGCAACGCGACTGCCCGCCGGTCCCGCCTCAGCATTCCTGCACCGCAGCGTCCTGCCTCCACCATATCGCTGACCGCGACGGGGCCCGACGCTTCCTGGACCGCCACGGGCTCGAGCCGGGGAGGTCGGTGACCTGGTTGAGCATAACGGGCGGTTTCTCGACACTCATCGTCAGCATCGACGAAGCTGTTGAGGAGGTCTCCTTCGTCACGGGGACCATAGCGGACGGCCGCCATCCCACGGGTCCCGAGCTCCTGGAGCGGAGTCGGCGGGAACTCCCCTGGGTCGGCGAGCCACGCTTCGGCGGCGAAGGGGTAATCCCCCTGCGCCGCCCCTACGACCGGCTCACCGCCCCGGGGATTGCGCTGGTCGGTGACGCAGGATGCCAGGTCTTCTCCACCCACGGCAGCGGCGTGGGTAACGGAATGATCGCTGCCCGGATCCTGGCCGACACAGTGGCGGGGGCCGGGGACCCGGGCGATCCCGATCTCCTCTGGGGTTACCAAGCAGCGTATCAGCGGGAGCGAGGCGCGCAGAGCGCGCCCTTCGACGTATTTCGACGCCTCTCTCAGACCTGGACCCCGGATGACGTGGAGGATCTCCTCAGCGCGGACGTGCTCTCCCCGAACCTGTGGGCCGAGGGGATCCTCCAGCGCCTTGCCCCGCCGAACGGGGACGCCGCACTACGTGGAATCCGCTGTGCCCTCCACCGGCCCCGCGTCATAGCGGCCCTGGCCCCGCATGTGGCGCGCATGTACGCTGTTCATGGGCTCTATCGCGTCTACCCGAGTGTGCCAAGCCGACGGCTGCTCCGAGCCTGGTCGCAAGCAGCAGCGATGCTGTTCGGAGAGGTACCTGATATCCGGGGCTAGCCTGACGTCAGCGCTACCTGGACTGCGCTGAACAACTCATCTGCAGTATGGGGCTTGGGCAACGCGGCCCGGAACCCCCACTTTTCGTACTCGGCCATGATCGGATCCGTTGAGTAGCCGCTGCTCACCAGAGCGCGGGCTCTGGAATCGATTGCCAGTAATTCGCCGATGACGTCGGCCCCACCGCGGCCGCCCGGGATCGTAAGATCCATGATCACAAGATCGAAGGGCCGCCCAGCGTCCCGGGCCTCCCGGTAGGCATCGAGGGCAGCGTCGCCGTCCCTGGTGACCTCCACCTCGTACCCGAACTCCTCCAGGATCGGCGTCACGGTCTCCAGAACGATCTCCTCGTCGTCCATTATCAGGATCCTGCCCCTCCCCGATGTGGGACCAACCACGGCAGGGGCCGCTACGGGCTTCTCGGGACCTGAGGCGGCAGGCAGATGGATGGTGAAACACGTCCCCTCTCCGGGGGTGGACTCCACGCCGATGTAGCCATCGTGCTTCCGGATAATCGAGTAGGAGGTTGCGAGGCCCAGTCCGCTGCCAGTGGCCTTCGTCGAGAAGTACGGGTCAAAAATCCGTCCCAGGAGCTTCCCCTCGATCCCCATGCCCTCGTCCTTGACAACGAGGCGGACGTACCGCCCCGCCGCCAGGGGCACGGGCGAGTCCGGGGGCAGCTCTACGTTCCTCGTGGAGATCCGTACCGTCCCGCCTTCAGGCAAGGCCTGCTGCGCGTTGATCAGGAGGTTGCTCACCACCTGGCCGATCTGGCCCCCGTCGATCTCCACGGGCCACGCCCCTCCGTCCAGGTCGAGCTCGCTGCGAACCTTGCTGCCCTGGAGGGAAAACTCCGCTACCTCCCGCACCACGTCACCGAGATACGCGGTCCGTCGGTCGGGGTCCCCACCCCGGGCGAAGGTCTGGAGTTGCATCGTGAGGTCCCGGGCCCGATTAGCCGCGCGCTCAGCCCGCTCCAGGCGTGCGGCCTGCCGGTCATCGTCCTTGACGAACGACCGCGCCAGGCTCACGTTCCCGAGGACCCCGGTGAGGATGTTGTTGAAGTCGTGTGCGATCCCCCCGGCGAGGACAGAGAGAGACTCGAGCTTCTGCATCCTCAGCAGATCCGACTCCATCTGCTTGCGCGCGGTGATGTCCTGGACGATCGCTATTCCGTTGAGCCGCACCCCTTCCTCATCGAAGAGGGACGTCGCTGTCGTGTGTCCCCAGACAACGGTGCCATCCTTACGGACATAGCGCTTCTCCAACTCGATGGACGCGTGCCTGTTCGTGCGCAACTCCTCCACTCGGACAAGGCTCTCCTCCCGGTGGTCCGGGTGGGTCAGGTCCTCGGTCCGCCTGGAACGCAGCTCCTCGGGGACATAGCCGAGGAATCGACAGAAGGCCGGGTTGGCCTGGAGGACACGTCCATCGGGCGCGGAGATCACCATCCCTACTGCCGCTGTCTCGAAAATCCGGCGGAAGCGATGCTCGCTCTCCCGCAGCGCGTCCTGCGCCATCCTGTACGCGGTGATGTCCTCGAGCACGCCATCTATTCGGACCAGGCTGTTCTCCTCGTCAAAGGTCCCATGCACCGTGATCCGGACCCAGATGGGGCTCCGGTCCTTCTTCAGGAGGCGGACCTCAACGGTGATCGTGTTCGCTTCCTTGAACTCGTTGTCCAGGAGGTCCTGGATAAACTGCACCCGATCCTCGGGGTTCTCGTAGGCAATCACCGCAGACCCCAGGGCCATGACCTCCTCGGCGGAGTCGTACCCGAAGATTCGCACCAGCGCGGGGTTTACGCTGCCGAAGGTTCCCTTGATCGGATCGGTCAGGGTATAGATCCCTACCCCGAGGTTATCCACCATGGTGCGATAGTGCTCATCGACGCTGCGGATGGTCCCGGCCAGGACATCCCGTTCCTTCCGCAGGCGACGGTTCTCGTCCTCAAGCGCGTCGATACGTTGTTGGTCTTGGCCGCTGTCGACCATGCTCCCTCCTTCCCCACTGCGCTTTCACCGAGTAGACCAGCACCCTGCCTTCCTTGTCAAGGCTGGTGGCGGGGGATGGACCCCCGTGACCGCTACCGGATCAAGGATCTGTCGGCTATGTGTGCGCAGGGGCAGAGGCGCGACAGGCCCGCCAGCGCGCAGGCCGCGGCGCCGGTGACGCCGAAGACGTGGAAGGGGACGCGCGCCGAGTCGAGGCGGGACTGGATGTCGTTCCAGGTCCCGTTGACCAGGGTCGTACCGGTGATCAGGGCCACGTCGGAGCGCTCGATCAAGGTATCGAGACCGTCCTGCCCATCGAGAATCTCGACGCCGAAACGGCTTGTCCCGATGATGTCCGGGTCTCGATCCGTGATGGTAATGTTCGAAACGCCGAACGCGGTGACCAGGCCCTCTGCAATCGCAGGGTTGAGGCCTACGAGGCCCACCCGCTGCGGCGCACCTTCTTGCTTGAGCTGTACCGCTATTCGGCGGGCGCAGTCTTCTGGCTCGTCGTCCTGGCAGTGGACAGTGTCGCTGACCAGGGTCAGGCGCGCGGCCAGTGCGTTGGCCGTGGCCACG
Organism: uncultured Myxococcales bacterium; assembly: GCA_964406905.1. Classification (GTDB taxonomy): domain Bacteria; phylum Myxococcota_A; class UBA9042; order CAIXZC01; family CAIXZC01; genus CAZNWW01. Next base: position 13,036 of record CAYOTU010000033.1, read on the forward strand.
AAGACCCCGCGCTCCCGGTTGTCTGTCAGGGGACCCTCGATGATGTCGGCCAGGGAGCCTGTGAAGTCCCGCGGTGCGTCGGTAAACGCTTGGCCGCGCACACCGTCCACCAGGGCCTCTACCATCCGCTCCTTCCCGGTGAGGAGCGGATAGTCACGCCGCGTCGGTGTGCCGATGGCCTCCTCAGGGCTGAGCCCGCGGGCCGATACCGTCACCTGGCTGGTGCGGAGGCCGGCTTGCGTGCTCTCCTGACGCATCCATGTCCGCAGTCGCTCCAACATAGCTCCCCCCTTCTAGCTCCCCCCGGTCGTGGCCAGCCGGACTGAGACGCACGCGAAGACCAATCCGAAAAGCAGCTTGACCGTCCTGGATCGGAAACGACCGTTCACCCGCGCACCGAGATCCGCGCCCAGGAGCGTCCCCAACGCCAGCGCTGGGACGACCTCGAGGACCACGAAGCCCTGGGCCAGCTTGAACGACGCGCTGATGAACGCGTTGGCGCTGAAGCACAACAGGGACCCAGCCACAGCGGCCTTGATTGGCATACGGAGCCAGAACGTGAAGGCCGGCACCAGGACCCCCCCCGTGCCGATGCCCAGGAGCCCTGGGAGGACTCCTCCTGCCGCGCCGACGATCCCCTTCTGGACGAGGAGGGTGCCCCCCCCTTCCCTGGGCGGAGACGCTGGGCGCTGCCTGGGCAAGAGGCCTTCCCATAACATCCGCGCTGACACGAGAGCGAAGACGAAGGCCATGGCCAGATCCATCCACGTATCCCTGACGGCCAGGGTCGAGAACAGGCTGCTGAACAGGACCGTCGCCGCAGCGCCTGCAACGAAGACCGGGATCAGTGGCCGAATTCTGAGGTTGCCAGCTCGATGATGACGGTAGGCGCCGCCTAGGGTGGTGAAGAAAACCGCCACGATGCATGTCGCAGCCGCGGCGGCGGGGTGCAACCCTACCCCGAATCGAAGGAGGGGGATCAGGATGATCCCGCCACCGATCCCCAGGAGGCCACCCAGGAGGCCAGCCGTCAGGCCACCTGCAAAAAGAAGGAGGATATCGAGGAAGATGGCCTCGGGCATGGAGTCAGTCCTCGTCGTCCGTTGCTGCGGCACATTCGGGGCAGAGTCCCGACACGACGAACTGCTTGTCCTCGACCTTCGCACCCTCGGGGACCTCCACCCAGGGCAGTGATTGGTCCATCAGGCAGGTCATTCGACCGCAGCGAAGACAGAGGAAGTGTGGATGTCCGCCCGGGCAACCAGCGGTCTCTTCGCCATGGGCCCGGTATCGCCAGGAACCGTCCGTGCCCTGGATCCGGTGAACCAGGCCGCCGCTTTCCAGCGCGTCGAGCACGCGGTAGAGGGTTACCCGATCCATATCGGATAGCCGTCGCGACAACTCCTGGTGGGTGAAAGGTCGGGAGGCATTGAGGAGAAACGCCAGGACCTGGACCCGATCCCGGGTCCGCCGAAGCCCCGCCGCTACGATCCGCTCCTCGATCTCCAGCGCCATGAGGTGTCCCCCAACGATTCAACAAGACGCAACCAAGTTGCATTAAGTATCATGTTTTTGCTTGGAGAACAAGGGGGGCTGCTGGAGTCAGCAGCCGTGATCGAAATTGTCGCTCGGCTCAACACGTCTGGTTCCGTTCAAGCA
>CAYOTU010000034.1:0-14494 GCA_964406905.1 uncultured Myxococcales bacterium
TCTTTCACGAGGTTTCGCAGCTCACGGATCTCGCCCGGCTTCAGGTCCCGCCACTTGCCGGGGCGAAGACCCTTTGTATCCAGATTCGCAAAGCGGACACGGATCAGGCGGGCCACTGTGAGGCCCAGGGCTTCGCACATGCGGCGAACGTGGCGGTTCTTTCCCTCCCGGAGGGTCAGGGTGATCCAAACGTGGCTCACCGTCGCGCCATCGACCCGGACCTCTGCGGCCTTGAGGATCTCGCCGTCGTCGATGACGCCCTCGTTAACCAGTGACTGGATTCGCTCCTCGTTCACGGGGCCGCGGACCCGCACCCGGTAAACTCGCGCTATCCGGTACTCGGGTCTGGCGAGCCTGTAGGCCAGGTCACCGTCGTTGGTCAGCAGGAGGACTCCCTCGGTGTTGTAGTCCAGGCGGCCCACGGTGGACAGGCCATCAGCCGCGCTGCCCAGCGCGTCGTAGACCGTCTCCCGCCCGTCGGGATCCTTACGGGTGCAGATGAGGCCCCGAGTCTTGTGGAAGATACGCACCCGCGCGAGGAGTTGGAGCTGCACCCCTCTCCCGTCCACGGTCACGCGGTCCTTGACCGGGTCCACCTTGGTCCCCAGTTCCTTGACGATCCTCCGGTTCACCTTGATCCGCCCGGCCAGGATCATCCGCTCCGCCTCTCGCCGGGATGCTACCCCCGCACGGGACAGGAACTTCTGGAGCCGCATGGGGCCGTCGGAATCCAACGTCGGCGGCGGCCGCCGTCCCGTGGGGCTCATGCGAGCCCCACGATCTTGAGGGATATCTCGAAAGCAAACGTCACCGGAGGCCCGATGAGCCTGGAAAGGAACCCCGTCCCGAGGAGCGCCATGAAGGCCACCAGGGAGATCAGGGGGTTCATCTCCAGGTAATCGAGGAACTCCACGACCCGCTTCGGCGCGAAGCCCTGGAGGACCTTCCCTCCGTCCAGGGGCGGCAGTGGAATCAGGTTGAAGAACGCCAGGACATAGTTGATGCCGATCAGGCGTGTCACCAGCAGGTAGACGGCCTCGGACTCGACCTCAAAGCTCACCAGGACACGCAGGAGGATCACGCAGATAAACCCGAACACGATGTTCGACGCGGGCCCTGCGGCCGCGGTAAGCATCATCCCGGTGCGCATGGTCACCTTACGTGTGAACTGCTGCGGGTTGACCGGAACCGGCTTGGCCCAGCCAAAAAAGAAGCCCGAGTGGGAAATCACCGCCAGCGCCGGCAGGACCAGCGTCCCAAACGGATCGATGTGGGCCAGGGGGTTCAGGGTCATGCGTCCCTGGTCCATCGCTGTCCGATCGCCGAGCCAGAACGCTACTTGCGCGTGCATATACTCGTGGAAGCTCAGCGCCATGATCATCGGCACCAGCACCATCACGAGATCCACGATAAAGTTTCCGCCCATCTCCGCTCCTCAACGTCTGATCCAGGGCCTACGGTACGTTTAAAGGAATGGAAGTCAAGGAGCCGGTGGCCTTCCCAGCCGCTTCGCCTCTCGCTCTCACTTGTTTGCGCTTGACCTCCCATGCACCCTGTGTACCATGCCCCTGTTTGTTAACTAACCAGTTAGTCAAGGATACCATGGCATCCAAAACCACCAGAACCCGTATCCTGGACTGCGCGGAGGCCCTCTTCGCAGAACGCGGCTTTGCCAGCACCCGCACCAAGGACATAGCAGAGAAGGTCGGGGTCAACACCGCGATGATCCACTACTACTTCGAGACCAAGGAGAAGCTCCTCGTTTCGGTGATCGACCGGATCATGACGGACCTCGGCGCCATCCTGGCGGAAACCGACTTCGACGCGCTCACCTGGGAAGAACGCCTGGAGCAGTTCGTGGGTTCCTACTTCGACTACGTGCGGACCCACCCGCACTTCTCCAAACTCACCCGCATGTCCGGCGGCATCCGAAACCGGACCATCCTCGAGGAGCAACTCTCCGGCTTCTTCGGCCCCTTACTCCACGCCGGGGTCGCGTTTGTCCAGGCAGGCATCGATGCGGGACGGTTCCGGCCCCTCGACGCGGAGCAGCTCGTGCTCTCCCTGTACTGCGCCACGGTCTCCTGGTTTTCGGACGCACATTTCCTGTCCCTCATCCTCGGGAGCGACGTCACTGGCGAGAACACCCTCGCCAGGCGTCGCGAACACCTGATCGATCTGGCCTTCTGCGCAGTGGGCATCTCACGCCCAAAAGCAGGAACGCCCGTAATACCTGAAGAAAGGAGCTGACATGACTGACAACACAGGTGCGCGCCTCGGCATCGACGCAGGCGCGCTCTACACAAAGATCGCTATCCTCGATGCTAAGGACAAGCTGCTCTTCTCTGCCATGGAACACCACCACGGGGACGCACCAGCGTCTGTCCGTCGAATCCTGGGAGAAACCGACATACACGGCCCCTTCTCTGCCGTGGGCCTCGTGGGCACCCAGGCCGAGGGTCTGGCGAAACGCCTGGGCCTCACGATCCAGGACCCGGTGGCAGCGCGCATCGACACTGTGCTCCGCATGGAGCCCGGGATACGCCACATTATCGACATCGGGGGCGGATCCCTGTCCATGATTACCCTGGGATCCGACGGCGGCTTCAAGGGCTTCGACAACAACACGCTCTGCGCCGCTGGCACGGGCAGCTTCCTGGACGAGCAGGCGGAGCGCCTCGGAATCGAATACGCGTCCCTCGCCGACCTGCCTTCCGTCGCGACGCCGCCGGCGGTAGCGACCCGCTGCGCTGTCTTCGCCAAGTCGGATCTGATCCACCGGCAGCAGGAGGGCTATGGCCGTCCGGAACTCTGGAGTGGCCTCTGCCGCGGCCTCTCCCAGACCATCGTCATTACCCTCTTCAAGGGCAAGCGTCCCCAGGGCCCCGTCGCACTGGTCGGAGGGGTTGCTCTGAACTCCGAGGTCGTCAGATGGCTCTCCCGGGAGTTGGACGGCCGCGTCCTGGTGCCGCCCAATCCGGCTCTTGCTGGCGCTATAGGCGCGGCCCGCCGCGCTGACGGCACGGTCACGGCCGAGGCCTGGACCGCACTGGACGGCAAAGAAGACGCTACCCAGGAGATCGAACGACGCCCGCCCCTGCTCCTGCACCGGTCCGTATATCCCTCCTTTGATGTGGAACACACGTACACCGACGACGCGGACAACGAAGTGCGGATCACCGCGTGGCCCGAGACCGGTGTCCTGAGGGGCGTCCTGGGCATCGATGTCGGCTCTACATCGACCAAGCTGGCCCTGGTGGACGAAGACGAGCAGGTTGTCCTGGATATCTACCGCAAGACCGGCGGCGACCCCGTGGGTGCGACGAAGGCCCTCCTCGTGGCGCTGCGGGAGCTTGCCAGCCATCGAGACGCGCAGTTGGACATTTTGGGCGCGGGCACCACGGGCTCCGGACGCAAGCTCGTGGGCGCGGTGACCGGGGCAGACCGGGTGGTCAACGAGATCACCGCGCACGTCACCGGCGCCATGTGGGTGGACCCGACCATCGATACGATCTTTGAGATCGGCGGCCAGGACGCGAAATACATCCACGCGCAGAACGGACGACTGCACAACTCCAACATGAACTACGTCTGCGCCGCGGGGACCGGCAGCTTTGTGGAGGAGTTGGCCCGCAAGCTGGGCTACCCCCTGGACGAGATCGGTCCAGCGGTGGAGGGCGTATCTCCGCCGCTCACCTCGGACCGCTGCACAGTGTTCATGGACCAGGACGCACGGGACCTCCTGCGCGTAGGGCTGCACCGCCAGGAGGTCATGGGTGCGATCCTCTACTCCGTGGTGCAGAACTACATCTCCAAGGTGGTCGGCAACCGATACGTCTCCCGTGAGAAGGTCTTCTTCCAGGGCGCCACGGCCCGAAACCGCGGCCTCGTGGCAGCATTCGAGAACCTCCTGGATGTGGAGGTCGTGGTCTCTCCCTACTGTCACGTCATGGGTTGCGTCGGAGTCGCCCTCCTGACCCTCAGGGAGCTGCGCGCGTCGGGCGAGGCCAGCCGCTTCGTCGGCGTCGACTTCGCTGATCGTGAGGTCCACCTTCGCCAGGATACCTGCACCCTCTGCAACAACAACTGTACGATCACCCACGCGGAGGTCCAGGGCCTGGATTTCTCCCCATCCTGGGGCTACCTCTGCGGCCGTGAACCCGATGACGAGGGGGTCCATCGCGGGGACGAGTTCGACATGTTCCGTGAGCGAAATCGCCTCTGGCAGCGGCCCCCCGAGGAGGTACGCAAGCTCCCGAAGGATGCACCGGTCATCGGCATGCCCCGGGCCCTTCTGGCTTGGTCATACGCGCCGTTCTGGAAGGCCTTCTTCGCCAGCCTCGGTTACCGCCTCGTCCTCTCGGGGAAGACCACCCGTGAACTGGTGCACCGGGCCAACGCCTGGGTCGGCGCGGACTACTGCTTCCCGGTAAAGCTGGCCCACGGTCATCTGCGGGACCTCCTGGACAACCCGAAAACCCCCCGGATCTTTGTCCCCTACATGGTCTCCGCTGCGCCAAACGGCAAGACAACCGAGTCCTTCTTCTGCCCCTACAACATAGGCCTCCCCGCTATCCTGCGGTCCGCTGCTTCCCTTGGCGGCGCAGACCCGGATCGGATCCTCCGGGCAACTTTGGACCTGCGCTGGGACAAGGTGCGCGCAGCGCGCCGCCTCCACGATGACCTTGGCCAGGCGCTTGATCGACCTCGGGAAGCGTTCGCCGCTGCTTGGGAAACCGCCAGCGCCGCGCAGGCGACGTTCGAGGACGAAGTGCAAACCGCAGGGCGACGAGCGCTGGATAAGCTCCGGGACTCGGGCAAACCCGCTGTGGTGATCCTGGGCCGTCCCTACAACACCTTCGACCCGGGCGCGAACCTGGACCTCCCCGAAAAACTCTCCAACCTGGGCTTCCCGGTGGTCCCCCTGGAGTTCCTCCCCCTGGACGAGGAGTACCTGGGCGCGGAATTTGAGAACACCTACTGGAACTTCGGCCGCAAGGTCCTCGAGGGGGCACGCTACATCGCCCGAACCCCGGGCCTCTATGCTGTCTACTTCAGCAACTTCTCCTGCGGACCCGACTCCTTCATCCAGACCTACGCAGAGTCGATCATGGGTGAGAAGCCCATGCTGATGCTCGAGCTGGACGAGCACGGTGCAGACGCTGGCTACCTGACCCGTCTTGAGGCCTTCGCTGACGTGGTGCGGACCAACGAAATCGAGCAGGTGCCTGCCTTCACGTTCTCGACACCCCCCTCAGACAAAGCCTCACTGAAGAACCGTACCCTATGGGTCCCTCCCATGCACGAGACCGTGACCCCCTTCATCTCAGCGGCCATGAGGGCCAGCGGCTACCGCGCTGAGCCCCTGCCCGTGGAGGACGCCGAGGCCTTCGCACTTGGGCGAGCCCAAACCCGCGGTGGTGAGTGCCTGCCATGCCCGGCCACCCTCGGAACCTTCCTCAAGGTGGTGCAGGACGACGGTGGGGATCCGAGCCGCCACGCGCTCTTCATGCCCACGGCCTCCGGTCCCTGCCGCTTCGGCCAGTACTGTACCCTCAGTCGCATCGTGTTGGACCGCATGGGCTGGGATCAGGTGCCCATCGTGTCCTGGACATCGACAAACTCCTACGACGGGACGGACCTGAAGACTCGACGCTACCTCTGGACCTCGGTGTTGCTGGGGGATCTCCTGTTCAAGATGCGCTGCCGCGTCCTTCCCTACGAGCGGGAATCCGGGGCCACCGAGGCCCTCTACGTCCAGTGGCGTGACCGCCTGACCATTGCCATCGAAGCCAGGGAAGATCTCGCTGCGCTCCTCCGAAGATCCCGGGACGCGTTCCTGGCGATTCCCCGGGACAACACGCCGAAACCCCTGGTCGGCATAGTGGGCGAAATCTACGTTCGCCAGAACGCGTTCACCAACCAGAACGTGGTCCGGCGTATCGAGGCCGCTGGCGGTGAGGCCTGGAACGCGCCGATCTACGAGTGGCTGATATACACCGGCTACATGGAGACATGGCTCCTGCGCGAGCAGCGCGGGAGCCTCGCCCAACGGATCTCTGCGCACATCAAGAACCGCTTCTTCGACCGGGACGAGGCAGCGTGGATGCGGCACACCTCGCCCCTGCTCGACGATCGCCGCGAGCCTCACATAGAGCAGACCCTTGCGGAGGGAGCGCCTCACTTCCCCCTGGAGTTCGAGGGGGAGTCGATCCTCACCGTGGGCCGGGCCGTGGAGTTCATGAAGGCGGGCGCGGCCCTGGTGGTAAACTGCGCGCCCTTCGGCTGCATGCCCGGCACCATGACCGCTGGAATTTTTCAGGAGGTGGAGCGCTCCTACGGTGTCCCGGTCGCGAACATGTTCTATGACGGCGAAGGGGACATCAACGGTCGGATCACCACCTACCTGGCGAACCTCAGCGCAAACTCCATGCCTCACGTTCAGCGCAGGCCTGCTTGACGGCGTTATCTCCAGGTGTATCCTGAGCTTCGGCTAATTTGGACGAGGAAAGCATGGGAGACGAAAAGTACACTCCGCGGCTGACCGCGACCTGCTCTGCTTCCGGGTGAGCGGCTAAGCTCGGCGCAGCCGAGTTGGCGCAGGTCCTGCGCCGCCTAACCCCGCAGCATGACGCCCGGCTGATACTGGGCTTTGAGACCGGGGACGACGCGTCCGTGGTCCAGATGGGAGAGGAGCGCGCGCTCGTCTCGAGTGTGGATCTCTTCACCCCCATAGTGGACGATCCGTACGCGTTCGGAGCTATCGCAGCGGCCAACTCGCTGTCAGACATCTACGCTATGGGCGCGACCCCGCTGAACGGCCTCTGCGTCCTCTGCTACTCTCCGGACATCTTTGGCCCCGAGGTCCCGGCAGCGATCCTGCAAGGAGCCATGGACAAGGCCGCTGAGGGCGGGGCCGTCGTCGGCGGCGGACATACGGTCAAGTCCACGGAGACTCTCTTTGGCATGGCGGTCAACGGTCTCGTCTATCCCGACAGAATCCTGCGCAACAAAGGGGGCCGCGCCGGAGACGTGCTCTTTCTCTCCAAGCCCATCGGCACAGGCCTCCTATCCACAGCATTGAAGCAGGGCGCATTGGAACCCGCGGACCAGGAACTCCTGATCCGATGGACCACGACCCTCAACCGGGCGCCCATGGAGGCGGGCCTTGCCTGCGGAGCCACTGCGGCCACGGACGTAACCGGCTTCGGTCTCCTCCTCCATCTGGCCGAGATGGCCTCGGACTCGGTCTCGGTGCGTCTCGACGCTGCCAGGGTTCCGATCCTGGACGGGGCCCGAAATTTCGCGCTGCAAGGGATGATCCCGGGCGGCACACGCGCCAACCTGACCTACGCCGCGACGAGCACCGGCTTCTCAGACACCCAGGACGAGACGGATCGCATCGTCCTGGCCGACGCACAGACCTCCGGGGGCCTTGTCGTAGCGGTGCCCCCTGCGGCCGCGGACCGCTTCGAAGACGAGATGGCCGCGCGCAACGCTGAGTGCTGGCGCATCGGCGGTCTCGTCCCGCGCGGGGCCCACAAAGTCGACGTGGTCCACCCATGACCCTCTTCGGCATCACGGTCAACCGGCGTCAGTCCCTGCTCCTCGTTGTGGACACAGTGATCGTGGTACTGGGCATCAGCCTGTCCAACAGCATCCGCCTGGGACATGAGTTCACCCCGGAGGCGATCCTCCGCCATTGGGAAACCCGCACGGGAGCGACGGTCTTCGCTATCCTGATTCACCTTAACTTCCTCTACATATTCGAGTGCTACTCCACGGAGCTGAACTACCGGCAGGTGCGAAACCTCCTGCGCGTGGGCATCGCTGTGGTCCTCTCGGGGCTGACACTCTCGGTACTCTACTTCCTCCTGCCCAACTGGAGCTTTGGCCGAGGAATCGTCACGGTCCACACCCTGTCCGTGATGGCCGCCTTGGCGGTATGGCGAATCTTCTATACCTCGGTGCTCCAGACGGACCAGGCTGCACGAACGGCCGCTGTGGTCGGCGCTGGGCCCGGCGGACGCCTCCTGGCTGAAACCCTGAGCAGCATGGAACACCCGGAGCTACGGATCACCACATTCATCGACCTGAGGAAGAACCTCGCTGGCACTGAACTGGCCGGACTCCCGGTGATCGCCCCGGACCTGGAAGATTTCTCCAGGCAACTCCGGAACCTCGATGTCCAGCATGTGATCATAGCTGATCGAGACGGCTGGGACGATGACCTGATCCGCCAAATTCTCAGAGCGCGGATAGCGGGTTTCCCGGTGGCTGAATTGGGCCAGGTATTCAAACGAATCACGGGACGGGTTCCGGTGGGCTACGTGGACGACGCATACTTCCTGTTCGGACCGGGGTTTTCTCTCCACCAGAATATCTGGGTGCGAAACCTCTTCCGGCTCTTCGATATTGGCCTCGCTACAGTTGGCCTGGTCCTGTCCGTACCCCTCCAACTCCTCACCGCCCTCGCTATCATCCTTTTTAATGGATGGCCGATCCTCTTTGCGCAGGAACGCCTCGGCAAAGACGAGCACCCTTTTATCCTGTACAAGTTCCGCACCATGGTCAGGGACGCGGAGAAGGCAACCGGACCCAAGTGGTCAACAGGGGACGATCCGCGGGTCACCCGCCTCGGCCGTTTCCTGCGCCGCTCCCGCCTGGACGAAATGCCCCAACTCTGGAACGTCCTCAGGGGGGACATGAGCTTCATCGGGCCTCGCCCTGAGCGACAGCACTTCGTGGATCAACTCCGGGAGGAGATCCCCTTCTACAGCCTCCGCTTCTCCGTGCGTCCCGGCCTCACCGGCTGGGCCCAGGTAAACTACCCCTACGGCGCATCCAAGGAAGACGCACTGCGTAAGTTGGAGTATGAGCTGTTCTATATCCAGGAGATGTCGCTGTTCCTGAACGTGCTAATCCTGGCTAAAACGATTCAGACGGTTCTGTTGAAGCGAGGCTCTTGAGCGTCCGCGTTCGGGGCTGAGGCCCCTCTCACACTACACTACCCCTCTTCACTGAAACGGCGGAAGTCTCTGCACTCTGTTCCCATAATCACGTCCAGCGCGCCCTGGATCGTGTCATAGTCAGCGGCCCCGATGATACGCGATACCTCGATCCCGTCAATGTCCACAAAAAGCAGTGTCGGGGTTCCCACGACCCCGAGCGCGCTCGCGAAGGTTCGGTTCTCGGGCAGGGTCACGTCAAGGCGGTAGACATCCATACCCTTGTTGGAGCAGGTGGTCTCCAAGGAGTTCAGGATCGGGACGATCTTCAGGCACGCGGGGCAGTCCGGCTTGTAGAAATCGATCACCGCAGGGCCCTGGGGCAGGCTGAAGTCCTCCTCCATGGCCGAGGGGTCGAAGACCTCCTCGTCGCCAAGCTCACAGCCAAGGTCCTCGTCGCAGGAGCCCCCCTCGACTGCGGCCCCGGCCCGCCTCGGCGGCCGTGTCAAAGCGGTACGCGATGGCTTTGTCCCCAGCCGATGGACCGTCTCCTGCGAGAGCTTGTCCGTCGATGCGAAACCGTCAAAGGTCAGCAGGGACGTGGAGTCGGTCACCATGAGAATCGCCATGACGACCAGCACCAGCCCGGTCGCCCGCTCCAACTTGGGAATGTGACGCTTGACACGGTTGAGGAGTCGGATCCCCGGCTGCGCGACGACCGCCAACAGCAGGAGGGGCAGCCCCAGGCCCATCGCATAGAGAAAGAGGAACCACGCTCCGCCGTAGACGCTGTCCGTGGTCGTCGCGGTGAAGGTCAGAATCGCACCAAGGACGGGCCCGATGCAGGGGGTCCAGCCGAACGCAAAGGTGAAGCCCATCACCATTGCGCCGAAGACGCCGAGGCCCTTTTTGGCCGGGGCCATATTGAAGCGTCGTTCCCTGTTAAACGCGTCTACGTGGAGCCAGCCCAGGAACTTGAGGCCGAACATGAAGACCAGCAGACCGCCAATCTGTTGGAACAGGAGACGATAGCGAACCATGAACCGACCCAGTGCGGACGCGGACATGCCCAGGAGGACGAAAACAAGGGTGAACCCTGCAACAAAGGCCACGCCGTTAAGCAGCAGCTTCCAGCGCCCCCGGGTCTTCGCAGAGGCCTGCATCGAGTCCAGGTCCTCGATGCTGCCGCCCAGGAGGACCGAAAGGTAGATCGGGATCAACGGAAGGACGCAGGGGCTCGCGAAAGTCAGGAGACCAGCAAGAAAGATAGTACCACCGGCCAGGTTCATACGAAAACTCCTCTACGGCGCGCGCGGGCGCCTGTTCACGTCAACGAGCCTCACCTTCGCTACGAGTTACATCCATTCTCTTCTGTTGTATCTTCTCCGCATGAGGTCAAGTCCCTTCATTCCACCATGGATCAGCGGTCCCTACCCCTTCGTCGTCCTCGTCCTCGGCCTCATCACAGCCTGGATCTGCTCCTCCTGGCCGTTCTCAGAGCATCTGGTCCATCCGGAGCCGCCACCCTCGGGGAAGTACAAAGATCTCTTCGCTGGCCTCCGCGTCGGGGAGGTCGTGGCAGGGGACTGGCGCTTCGTCGGGGTCCTCCCCAACGACGAAGCGCTCCGCGCCCGTCTCTCCGGCGGCACAGCGGTCTACGACGTCTACTTCACGTACCCGGAGTTCTCCCGTCAGGCGGGTGGGCTGAACTTGACATGGTTCACCCGCTTCGTGCCCCAAGAGCCGCCCGAGGATACCGCTGACTTCCGCCGCGCTGTCCATGTCCTGTCCGTGGCCCTGGAGCGGGGCTCCCAGTCCCACCGGCCCTGGTCCTACGTAGCCTTCCCCACCAACCTGCCGGTCTGGGCATACCAGGGGGCTCTGCTGCTGCTGCTGGGGGCCCTCGCCGTAGCGGCTCGGCGGACCATCAGGACGGCACGGCCAGGCATCGCGGTGACACTGGCCTTCGCCGGGGTCCTGGCCGCAGGCCTCGCACTGCGGCTTTTCTTCTCAGCCCACGCGCCCCTGCACGCCAACCAGCACGGCCTCGAGGAGTTGGATCATCTGGTGTTCCCCCTGAATTCCCCGTATCCCGGCCACTATGGTAGCGCCCAGAGCGCGCTGGAGGACCTCCTCTTCTGGTGGCTTCCGGGATCCGGCGCGGTCTTCTTCGGCGTGCATGCGTTCCTGGGTGTCCTGGCGGCGGCAGGGGCTGGACTCCTGGCCCGTAGCCTGACCGACGACGCTGTGGCAGGCTGGGCCGCCATGGGCTTTGGCCTGCTCTCTCCACACCTGATCCGGGTCTCGACAAGCGAATCCGAGTTTCTCTGGGTCATTCTCCTGCTGCCGCTGGCTCTCTGGGGCCTGGTCCGATACGCCCGGGTAGGGGATCGCCTCGGCCTCGTCGTGGGGGGTGCCGGCGTCCTGCTCGTGACACACCTCCACGCTGTCACCCCGGTCTTCCTCGCCCTGCCCGCGGCTGCCTTGTTCATGGCTCCCCGGGGCAAGCGCGTCGTCCGCTCCCTGGGGCTGGGCTTCCTGACCCTGGGTCTCGTGATCCTTATGGTCCCCCACCTCGCCTTCCTCCTGGATCTCCACGCCTTCCGGGCCTCCAGAGTCATGCATGATATCTTACCTGGCTTGGCCCCCCTGGCCTTTGAGCCACAGAACCTGGTGTTCTATGCGGCCACGGGACCCGAGATTATCCCCCTGGCCGCGTTCTTGGGTCTGGCGCTGCTCTGGTGGCGACGCCGGAACGCCGCGTTCCTGATCACGGTCGTCAGCCCTCTCTTCCTGGCCTGCTTCCTCCTCACGACCTGTTGGACCGATATGGTACGCTATCAAGCCCCTATCGCTGCCTGGATCCTGGTCCCAGCAGGAATCGGCGTCGGCGGTATTGCGGGCCTCGTGCGGGGGTTCCGTTGGAGGGTTCTCTTCCTGGTCGGCGTCGCTGCTCTGACGGTCGTGTCCCTCCCCTGCCCCTGGACAGCCCACCTCCGACCGGACGCGGAGGCCCAGGAATACCTCTTCCTGGACGAAACAGCGGCCGCGCTGCCACAGCACGGCGTCATTGTGACAGTCCCGGATCTCCAGGACCCGCCCGGGATCAGCTCCTACTTCCCCCGCAGTGTCCTCCGGCAGAACGGGCTCAGCTATCGCGTCGTCGACGCGGTCGAGCTCTCGGACCTGATCGAGCGAGGAGAGCTGGAGGACGAGCCCCTGTTCTTCTACCGTGGCCTTGGCTGGTTCTGGCTGAAGTTCCACGCACTCGAGGCCGATCCGGAGGTAGAGCCCGAAGGCGCTGAACGGTCCCGCGAAATTCTCGCCGCTACCCGCCTTGGGCTCACCGGCCTGCGAACCGAGGTCTTCGCCCGCCACCGCGTCGTCCGCCAGGACTCCCCGGTTCCCGAGCACCGGATGGACTTCAACTCACTACCCGGCCCCTACGTAGATATCGAGATGATCAGATTATACGTAGACTGATCGATCAGTCGACAACCGCTACATTCAACGCCTCAGCAACCTCAATGACGTTCCATACATTGACGTGGCATCATCCCAGGTTAAAATGCCACCAGGAGGTTTTTTGTGCATCGAGCCCTGGTACCACTCCTGCTCGTGCTTCTCGCTGCATGGTCGGCCCCGGCCGCGGCCGCGAAGCTCGACCGCAAGGAGAAGACCCGGGAGGGGACCACGTACTGGGGCTCCTTCGACAACGCGCCGTTCCCGGTCAAGGGCTCGAAGTACCGGGATGACACCATCGCTCTCTTCGTACCCAAGCATTTTTGCGCGGTCCAGATCCGCGCGAAGATCAAGGTCAAACGCAAGGGAAAATGGACCAGGCGGCACAAAACGAGCTGCTACTCCAAGTCCCTGGAAAAAAAATACAAGAAGAACGGCGTCAAATACCGCATCGTCAACTCGAACATCGACTACGTGGTCCACTTCCATGGCCACTCCAACACCGTGGCCAAGGCCATGCGGAATCACCGGATGAGGGAGCAGTTCGCAAAGAGCCTCCAGAACGCTATTTTCGTGGTCCCCCAGGGGCCTATAAACTCGGTGGACTCCGCGGACGGTAAAATGGCCCGCAAGGGCGGATTCAAAAAGATGATGTACGAGGTCCACGGCTTCCTGAAGGACCAGGGGGTGATCCGCGATAGGCAGCGCATCGGCAGCATAATCGTCTCATCCCACAGCGGCGGCTACCGAGCTGCGGCCCATGTGCTCTCCCGGGGCGGCATGGAAATCCGGGAGCTGTTCTTCTTCGACTCCCTCTACGCGAACCTCGACGAGATCTTCTCCTGGCTCCAGAAGGACAAGACCCGGAAATTCATAAACCTCTATTTCCGGGACAAGCCCCGCAAGCGATCCCTGGAATTCATGGCGCGCCTGCGCAAGGCTGGGGTTTCCTTCCGGAACATCTCTACGAAAGACCTGAAGAGGGGTCGATTCAGCCGCAAGGACCTCTACAGAAAGAGAATTATCTTCATCGAGACTGAGCTGGGACACTCCGGCTGCACGAACAAATACTTCAACTTTCGGGACTACCTCTACGCGAGTTGCCTCCACCGCTACCACAGCTCCGGCTGGTTCCAGAAGAACGGGCTGGACAAGTTCGACCGGTAGATGGGAAACTGACGCGTCGAATGGGCCTGCGTCGTTTATTGACGCGGGGAATACGGCAGGTGGAATGATGCCCCGAAGAGATACACCAGCATCTGTCCCTGGGGACATTCTTGTGAGCGCCACGCTTGCGGAGTTGTACCGTCACCAGGGCCACCCCGAGATGGCAGAGCGGCTCCTTGCCGGCCTCGACCCGGTCGTTACGTCGGAGGAGCACTCCCCCGCTGCGTCGTCATCCCGTGACCGTCGAATCCACCGCGTGCGAGCCCTCCTGGCGCAGGTACGGAACCAGCGCCGGCTGGCGGAAGGAGATCATAGGTGAAAGTGCTCGTCCTCAACGGACCCAACCTGGACATCCTACATAGGCGAGATTCCTCGCTATACGAAGGCGTCTCCCTGGCCGACATCGAACGATCCCTCGAAGAACTCGCTCGGACACTCGGGGTCGCTGTGGAATGCGTCCAGTCGAATCACGAGGGCGCGCTCATTGACCGGCTCAACCGCCTTGACGACAACGTGGCGGGCGTGATCCTGAACCCCGGCGGCTACACCCACACCTCCGTGGCCTTGATGGACTCGGTGGAGGCCGCCACCGTCCCGGTGGTAGAGGTGCATCTCTCCAACATCGAGGCGCGTGAGGAGTTCCGACGCGTGTCGCTGGTGGGCCGGGCCACGGCGGGCCGCATCATGGGCCTCGGGGTCCAGGGCTACCATCTGGCGCTGCGCGCATTGGTCCATGGCATGGAGAAGCGGGGGTAGGTCAGTGGCTGAACAGAAGGAGAAACTGCTGAAGAAGATTGATCTTGCCCTTCAGGGAAAGAAGCTCAAAAAGGCCCGCAACCTCCTGAAAAAGGTCACCGAGGCCGACCCCAACGACATCCGCTCGCGCCTGCGCCTTGGGGAGGTTCATTTCCAGCTCG
>CAYOTU010000035.1:0-10849 GCA_964406905.1 uncultured Myxococcales bacterium
CCGAGCCCGAGTCCCCAGGTCCGTTGCCGTGTGATGGGGATTTCCTGTGGGAGGGGCTTTCAGCCCCGAAAGACGGGTCTCGGGCTCGCAGGAAGGGCGGACGGGGAAGCGGGCGGGCGTGAGAAGCGGAGGCTGACATCCGTCAGTCGAGCACCGGAGCGTCGCAGGCGGGCCTTCACGGGCATCCGCAGCCCGCCTGCGACACGAAACCCGAGCGCTACGGACAGTCGGTGGGCGCGCAGGTGAGCTTGCCCTCGGGCTGACCGTCCGCGTCCACGGACTCGACGCACATGGGGCCGCCGTCGGTGGCCGCACAGTCGTCATCCACTTCGCAGGTGGGCGCGCACTTGTAGTCAGCGGTGATGCCGGTGCCGCCGACGTTCACGCATTGGTAACCAGGCGTGCAGGAGTAGTCATCCGTGCAGCTCAGGCAGGAGACCGCCTTGCGGCAGGCCTTGTAGATCGCTGCGTTGTTCATGTCCACCCGCGGCAGGTAGACGTTGTCCACGCAGTCGAGGCCGTCGGGGCAGTCTTCGTCCGTCAGGCAGAGCTGCGAGCAGTAGCCGATGCCTTCCTGCACGTCGTTCATGCAGAAGATGCCGATGCACTCGCCGTTGGCCTCGGGGTCGCAGACCTCGCCCGCTTCCTTGGTCGGTGCGGGGAGGGGGTTGCCCTCGTCGTCGTAGCCGAGGTTGGAGACGCACGCGTACTCGACGAGCGCTGGGACATCCGGTGCCAGGGAGTGCACGTAGGGAATGCAGGCCTCATTTTCCTTCTCGGTGCAGACGAAGTCAGCGGAGCAGTCCTGGAAGCTGTTTTCCGCGTCGGTGACCCAGCAGTAGTTGAGGAACAGGGCGTCCTCGATGTCGAGCGTGCCGTTGTAGCCCCACATGGTCATGGCGCAGACGGTCTTGTAGTCGTTGCCTTCGATCGAGAGTGCCTCCGGGCAGTCGGAGTTCTGGGTGCAGGGCTCGGTGCACAGACCGTAGCCTTCTTCCTGATCGAAGTAGAAGCAGATGCCGGACTTGCACTGGACGCCGACGCCCCAGCCGCAGATGTCCCCCATGACGCCCTTCTGCTCGCCGAGGTTGGCGCAGTAGCCCTTTATTTCGTACATGAACTCGCCGTCGCTCGGGAACTCGCCCATGACGCAGGCCTCGCCGTCTTCGACGCAGTCCGCGTTGGTCATGCAGTCGGCCTTGGAGCCCGGGAAGCTCTGGCAGAGCTGGTAGGGAAGGATTTTGTCCACGAGTTCGTCTTCGTCGTGGTCGTAGCCGTACTCCTGCACGACGCAGAACTGGTCCGTAGCGCAGTCGTCATCGGTGATGCAGATGCTGGAACAGAAGCCCCCGACGCAGAAGCCGGTCTCGCACTCGGGACCCTCGATGTCGTCCTGCTCGAAGGGATCGCACTCCTCGCCCGGGCCAACGGAGTCCGCAGGCTTGGGTAGGCAGAAGAACTCCCAGGCCACGTCATCAAGAGCCTCCTCGCCGTTCATGAAGAAGCGGCAGAAGTAGTCGGTGTCGCCGCAGTCGTCGCTGACCCCGCATTCCTTCGGGAAGCAGATGTCGAAGAGTTGGTCCGGGTAGTCGGCGCCGAGGAGTTGGAAGCCCTCGTCGCAGGTCCACGCGGAGCAGTCGGTGTCGGTTGCGCAGTCGAAGTCCGGGTTGTTGGAGCAGGTGCCGCCGGTGCAGGTGGCGCCTGGGTTGGTCATGCAGTCGCTGTTCGCTGTGCAGAAGTCCACGCAGCCTACGCCGAAGCAGAGGTCCGAGCTGCAGAAGGCCAGGTCGTCGTCCCACACGTTGCCGTTGCACACCTTGCCGACAGCCACGCCGCCGTGGAACTCATCCTTGACCGCTGTCATGCAGCGGGTTTGGTAGACGCCGTTGACGTATGCGAGTTGGCAGGCCTCGCCATCGGGGCAGTCAGCGTTGGCCACGCAGGCCTTGAAGGTGGTGCCGGCCTGGCACATGAACACCGGGTTGGGCTGGTCGGCCGGGAGCAGGGCCACGCACTTGAAGTTCGTGCCCACGGGGCCGTCGAGCGCGCCGGCGCAGTCGTTCTGCGGGGTGTCGTCGTCCTCGATGCCGTCACCCTCTGCAACGCCGGTGGCGTTGTTCACGGTGTCCTTGTGCATGACGCAGGTCTTGGTGCAGAAGGGGGTGGAGCAGGAGCCGCCGCCTTCGCACTGGTCGTTGTTGCAGTAGGGGAAGTCCGGGTTGTCCTCGTAGGTGACCGGGTCCAGGTAGGGCTGGCAGTCCACGAGGTACTGGCACTCACCGCCAAAGGCAATCTTCTGCGTGGGCTCGGGTACGCAGACGTGGCCCTGGCAGACGTCGGTGCCGTCGCAGGTGCCGCAGACGCCGTCGCAGCCGTCGTCGCCGCATTCGTAGGGGTTGCCGAGGGGATCCGCGCAGGCGGGGATGCAGTCGATGCACTCGCTCTGGTCGTCGGAGCAAGTTTCGCCTCCAGCGCACTCGCCGCAGACGCCGCCGCAGCCGTCGTCGCCGCAGACCTTGCCAGCGCAGTTGGCCTCAGCATCGCAGAACTCGCATGCGGTTCCATTCGCGTTGCAGGTCTCGCCCTCGGCGCACTCGCCGCAGACGCCGCCGCAGTTGTCGGGGCCGCAGACTTTGCCTTCGCAGGCCGGCACGCAGATTATGTCCGTACCCGGTTCCACGTCGCCGGTCACGTCCGGCTCGACGGTGGTGTCCTCGGGGTTGCCGCTATCGCCATCATCGCCAGCACAGCCAACGACCGCGATGGCCAGCAAGCCCACCATCAGCATCGCCATCATCCAATTGACCTTCATTCGTCCCTTCTCCTTTTTTAATGGGCGTTCACTCGTTCGTTCCGATACGATGACACCAAAAGTTGCCACATTTTACGTACAGCGACTCCCCTGTCAACTGCTATTCACAATGGTTTCACGCGCGCGGGTAGAAATGCTATAGAAACAAAATTCGGTTGCCACGTGTTCCTACTCTGCTAGAATGCTTCGACGAGTTTCTACGGATTGCGGGAGACAGCGGCGCGCAACATGAAGATCAACTGTCCGAAGTGTAAGAAGCCCTTCCAGATTTCTTCCAGGAGGCTTTCCGGTCAGGTGGTCAAGATCAGATGCAGCTCCTGCGGAACTGTGTTCAAGGTACGAGGAAGGCCCCGTACACCGGCCGTCTCCGACGGGAAGGGCGCGGGCCCTGCTGCCAAGGCGCCAGTAGCACAGGATGCCTCCCAGCCGATTGCTGTCGCTGCTGTGGCTTGGTTCGCCGTGGTGGGCCGCAAGCAGGTGGGCCCCTTTGGCGAGGCGGCCCTCCAGCGCCTCGTACGCGGCGGCAAGGTGCTGCCGTCCACGAAGCTGTGGCGTAAGGGCCTGGACGCGTGGGTGACCGCGGGGCACATAGACGAGTTGCAGACCTGGTTCCCCGCGGCAGAGCCCGTTTTCGTTGCACCAGCGCCTGCACCAGCGCCTGCACCAGCGCCTGCACCGACACAAGCGGAGCCCTTAGCCCCGCCGCGGCCGGCGCTGCCGCCGAAGCTGCCGCCCGGCAAGAAGTCAGCCCCGGAGCCGGAACCATCGGCCGAGCGCTCGCCCGAAAGCACTGACGATGCGCTGGGGGACTGGCACGAGGACGCGACCGCTCTCGAGCAGGCCGAGGAGGTCGCCTCGGGCTTCTTCGATGCCGGCGAGGAGCTCGAGGTCGAGGCCGAGGATCAGGAACGAAAGATGGAGGCCATCGATTTTGGTGAGCCCGAGATCGAGCCCATTTCCTTAGAGGAGGCCGGGGTCGCCAGGGGTGCGCGGGAGACCCTGAGAGACTTCAGCGTGATGGCGAGGCTCAGCGGCCGCAGCAGGCTCCGGAAGACCGTGATTCTTATGGTCCTTGGGGTTTTCTTCGCCGGCGCGCTGGCCACGGTCTTCGTCATGGGTAAGGAGTTCGTGTTTACCGGCAAGCAGCGGGAGCTGACGCGGGAGCAGAGCGACGAGGACCTGGCGATTTTCGCGAAGCAGTCCGCGTCCAGGAATCAACTATTGTTGAACCGGCCCGGAAACCAACGGGCCGAGGGCTCCCGGGGCGATCCCCTCGATGACGAGGAGGAGTGGGGGACCCTCGACGACTCTGACCTCGCAGCCCTGGAGCAGCGGCTCTTCACCGCGGGGATCGTCGAGGACGTGGCCATCGACAGAGAGCATATGCGAAAGAATTTCGAGAATGGCCAGGGGACGAAGAAGAGAGACGCGCGCCGGAAGACGCCCCGAAAAGACGAGATGACCCACTGGGGTGATGCCTCCTCCCGCGTGGGCGGCGACCGTAGCGCCATCGACCTCTCCGATATGGTGCCCCAATCGACCAAGCCGAAGACCCATCTCGCTGATGGCATCGCGATCACCGCGAAGTCGAAGGTCGTCGATCAGATAGCGACCGCGGGAGGCGGCTTCCTCGATGACGGCTCGATCACCGAGGACCGGGTCAAAGCGGACGTCAAGGAGCGGAAATCCTCAGGGAAGCTCTGGAAACTTAGGGCCAAGACCAAGGTCATGCGTAAGGTTCGTGCTCAGACCAAGAAGATAAAGACCTGCGCTGATGTCGCGCAGGTGGAATCAGGCGTAAAGATATTCCTTCATGTCGGTCTCGACGGTCGCGTGAGCAGCATCTCCTCCACCAAGGGCGGCAGCCGCTTCACCGCATGCCTGATGAATTTGTTCGGCAACTTCCGCGTCGTGGAGCGTCGCCTCGATAAGCGGATCAAGATGCCGGTCATTCTTCGCCTCGAGTGATCTTGTGAGCCGCCCCCACGACCGCCGGAAGCTTCGGCGCACCTTCCGTCACCAGCGTCTGCTCCGATCCAGGAGTGGTTTCAGGCAGATCGTCCTGTTGGGCTTGATCCTGCTGATGGTCCTTCTCTTCTGGGAGCAGCTCAGCCAAGGCGCGTCTAACTGTACGCTTAACCTGGGCGCCCCGTACTGAGCGAAGTCGAAGGGGCCCGCCTGGTAACGCGCCGCGAAACAGGCTTGTTGCTGCATCTAAATGGGTGGTTTAAAAAGGTAAAAAGATTTCTGCTTGACATCCTGACGCGGTGCGTTATTCTATGCGTCATGAGGTCGATGAGACCCAAAGGAGGTTCGGCATGAAAGACAAGGCGAAAGAGATTCGGGACATGGTGATGGATCGGGTGCAGACCGCCACTCGGCAGCTCCACGGCGTTGAGGACGAGATGCAGAAGCTCATCAAGTCCCTCCAGGAACGCCTGGTAGCGACTCCCGCGGATGGCTTGAAGCGGATCGACGACTTGCTCAAGACTGTCGCAGTGACCGACTTCATCGAGAAGCTCAAGGCGATCGAGGTAGTGCGGCAGGGCGGCGACCTGCGCTCTGACCTCCTGGAGCGTTTCGGCATGGCATCCAAGTCCGAGCTGGACGCGCTGGCCGCGCGGGTGAAGATCCTCGAAGGCCGGAAGCCCGCAGTGTCGAAGACCCAGTTCCAGAAGTTGGAAAGGGCCGTAGCGGCCCTGGCAAAGCCTGCTGCGAAGAAGGCCCCGGCCAAGAAGTAGCCGCTCAACGAACGTTGCCGCGGCTGGGACCGCCAATTACGTTCGTGTGGGGTTGTAGACTCCCTCGCCCTTCGACTACGGCCCTTTGGGCCTTCGCTCAGGATTCCGCCCCGTCACTCGCTTTGCTCGCTAGTGGCTCCAGTACAAATCCAGCTTGATCTGAGTTCGGTTGCTGTGACCAATCTCACAACTCCGAGTTTGGCACAAGACGGGGTGGAGTCCGAGACGACGACCAGAGGTCGGCGTATTGGACGGAATCCTGAGCGACCGAAGGGAGTCGAAGGGCGGGGGACTGTGAGTCACTCAACGAACGTGGCCGCGTTTCAACAGCGTCTCAGCCTCTTCGCGATAGCGCGAGTGAGGCAGGTTCTCCACGAGCGTTTGTAGCGCCCCGCGCTCCCGCAGCGAGTCGCCGCGCTCCCGGTGCAGCCGCGCCAGGAGCCAGAGTGCGTCGTCTTTCAGGCGTGCGGACGGGTAACGATCCACGACACGGACGAAGTGACGAATCGCCTCGTCGGCCCGGCCTGCGGCCGCGAGGTCACGGGCCAGGTTCAGCTCGATGCGCTGGAAACGGGGGCTGTCAAGCGCGGTGGGATCGTCCGAGGGGAGGGGCAGGAGGAGGGTTTCGGCGAAGCGGATCCGATCGTCTCGTTCAAGGAGGGAAAGGGTCAGGTCCTCGCAGTCGTCCCGCCAGGATGAGCGCGGGGTGAGCCGGCGTTGCCAGAGGCAGAGTTTTACCGCGCGGGCGCGGCCTTCCGGGGCAGCGGCGTGGGCCTCTGCGGCCAGGAATAGTAGCATGCCATCCATGGCTGGATGGCGGAGCGTCCGCAGGCACGTTTCGATCTCCTTCGCTGTCAGGGACTTCCACGATTCGTGGAGCCGTTCCACCGCGGCCCGGGCCCACGCGCTGGTTGGGTCCAGACGAGTGGCGAGCCGCCACCAACGCTTTGCCTCGGCATGTTGTCCAGCGTCACGGTATCGGTCACCGGCTCGAATCGCAGCGCGGGCGGCCACCAGAGGGAATTCAGCGTCTCGGATGAGGATCTCAAGATCCTGGAGAGCTCCTCGATCTCCGGACGGCCTCGCCTCGGCCGCGGCGAGGCGCGCCATCTCCGCCGCCTCCCTGGTGCGCCGTGCCCGTATTGATGTTGGTGTGCAGGCGACCGCTACCAGGAGCCACGCCAGGGTCATGAGTACCAAGCCCCGCATGGTCATGGGAGTTGTTTTCAAGCGAGGCCCGAGAGAATCATCTCGTGCAGTCGCCCGTTGGACGCGACCAGCGGCCCCGCTTCGAGATCGAGGCGTGCGCCGTTGGGACGGCTGATTCGGCCCCCGGCCTCCTCGACCAGGAGCGCGCCCGCGGCCATGTCCCAGGGGCCCAGGTGGCGTTCCCAGTAGCCGTCCAGACGGCCGCACGCTGTCCAGGCCAGATCCACAGCGGCCGCGCCGGTGCGGCGCAACCCCTGGAGGTTATGGATGCCCCAGGACCAGTCGGCCAGCAGGCGTTCAGCGACCTGGATCCGGTGATAGGGGAGGCCTGTGGAGAGCACCGCATCCACGAGCTGGGAGGTGGTGGAGACGGAGATTGCGCTGCCGTTGCAGCGGGCCCCTTGGCCCAGGACCGCATGGAAGGTCTCGCCCATGGCCGGCGTGTGGACTACCCCAGCGACCCGCTGGCCCCGGTACTCAAGGCCGATAGAGACAGCGAAGATCGGCAGGCCGTGGACGTAGTTTGTGGTTCCGTCCAGGGGGTCCACGACCCATCGGAAGGGGCCCGAGCCGCCGTGGTTCCCCCCCTCTTCGCCCAGGAGTGCGTCCTCGGGAAAGATCCCTAGGAGCCTGTCTGACACGATCTCCTCAGAGGCGCGGTCCGCCTCAGAGACCAAGTCCACGCGGCCCTTATGCTCCACGGTTTTGAGGCGCCCCCGATGTCCCAGGAGGACAGCACCAGCGGTTCGGGCCGCTATGAGCGCTGCCTCCAGACGAGATGCGGTCCCCGGGGGGGCGTTGGTCAGGGGTGTCATGGTTTTTCTCCGGTTTGCCCCGGGTCCGGGATTCCGACCTCGGCAAAGCCACGTGCGCGGATAGCGCAGGATTCGCAACGCCCGCAGGCGCGTCCATCCGCGCTGGGAGCGTAGCAGCTTACCGTTGGTCCATAGTCCAGTCCCAATGCGAGGCCCTGGCGGATGATGTCGGCCTTGCTCAGATCCATGAGTGGGGCCTCGACGCGGATCGATCGTCCTCCGGCCGCGCTCTCAGCGGTGGCCAGCGCGGCCAACGCGTTGAATCTCTCCAGGTATTCGGGGCGACAGTCGGGGTAGCCCGAGTAGTCCAGTGCGTTCGCACCCAATACGATGGTGTAGGCCCCTATTGTCTCCGCGTAACCCAGGGCAAGGGACAGGAAGACCGTGTTTCGCGCTGGGACATAGGTCGTCGGTATGCCGTGGGGTCGCGAGCCGGTTCCGTCATCGGGGACCTCGCCCTGGCCCGTGAGTGCGCTTTCCACCAGCACGTCCAGGGCCAGGGGGAGCACCAGATGCCGGGTCACCCCGAGTTGTGCACAAACGCGGCGGGCCGCGTCCAACTCCAGCGTTGCCCGTTGGCCGTAATCAAAGGAGAGGACCCAAGGCTCCATGTCCTGGGATCGAAGGGTCCAAGCGAGCGCGGTGGCCGAGTCGAGGCCGCCGCTGAGAAGGACCACCGCCCGGTCAGAAGTAGCCATCAGGCGCTGGAGTCTGCCGCTGGGTGTTTTGCGTATTCGTCCTTGGATCCGGTATCGCTGGAGGGAGCGTTCGCTGTGTTGGAGTCAGTGTCGTTGACCTTGGAGTCGGCGTCGCCTGATTTTATCGACGCACTACCCGGGGTTTTTCCCTTGTAGTCCGTGGCGTACCAGCCGGTGCCTTCGAGCTTGAAGCTCGTCTGGGACATCATGCGGACGACATTTGCGCTGTGGCAGGTGGGGCACAGCGACTCCTCGTGGAACTGTGTCCAGACCTCATACTCCTCGCCGCAGTCTTCGCAACGATACTCATAGACGGCCATACCACGTCTCCTCTTGCCGGATCACGGAACGGATTGTTATTAGTAACCTGGCGGTGCCCTGTCAAGTTCTGTCAGTCCTTTTCGTAGACCCCCTGGTCCCGCTTGCGCCACCGTTGGAACCCCTTGTCCTTGATGTTGGAGGTCGAGAGGATGTTTCGGCGGGGCATGAAGGCCGCTGGGAGTTTCCGCACCGGGCGGCCGCAGCGCGGACAGTTCGTGAGCACAGTTCCCTGCCCGACGAGAACCTCGAAGGGGTCCTCGCAGTCGTGTGGATTGTTCTCGTGCTCGTATTGATACAGGGGCATGACGCACCCCCTCTCTCCGTGCTTCCGCTGAATAGGATAGTGGGTTTCTGTCCGTGCGCAACCCGGCCGCGGCCGAGGATTTGAGGACTGAAATATCTTGCAGGACGGAATCGTCTCTGTTAACTATAACCGGTACATTTATATCCGCGCGCGCTGCGCGCGTACGACCTCAGGAGTCGAATCATGGCCGCGAACAAAGTATGGTATCCGGGACCGGGTGAGATCCTCGATGCGCGCTTCTTTCTGCAGGAGTTGATCGGGGTAGGCCCATTGGCGGCCACGTACAGATGCCACGACCAGGCCCTGGACGGGGATCTCGTGCTCAAGTACTTCCACCCGGCTTTCCTGCGTCCGGAACACAAGGATCTGAACATATTCCGGCTCTTCCGGGCCCGGGGTTTCATGCACCGCTACATCGTCTCCACTCAGGAGATCATGGTGGGTGAAGCCTCACTCTATATGACCAAGGAGGTTGTGGACGCTATCCCCCTGCGTACCCTCCTGCGGCTTCGTCAGGAGAATCTGGAGCCCTTCACCAAGAAGGAACTTATCCACCTGACCTTTCAGGTCTGCGAGGCCCTGCGCTGGGTGCACATGCTCGGCGTGATGGGGAACCTGAAGCCCGAGAACCTGCTTATCGACGAGGATCGCCTCCGCGTGGACGACCCCTACTTCCTGGTGGGGCGACAGGATGTCCCGCCGGAGCATGGCGCGTTCCCCATGGCAGACCACTACCTCGCACCGGAGCAACTCGTTGATCCCACCGGAGAGCGAAAAGAGAGCGACATCTACGCGCTGGCGCTGATCATAGGTGAGGTCCTGGTGGGCAAGCCGGTGAAACCTGAGGTTGCGCTCAGCGACCAGGGCCCCTTCTTTTCACCTGAACTGGACGATATCTTCGTCCAGGCCACAGCGACCGAGCCGGGCGATCGCTTCCAGTCCGTGCCCCTGTTCTGGGACGCAATTCGGGCCGTGTTCCGGGTTCCAGCGGAGGCCTTCGAGGGGCCCCAGACTCCCATAGGCTTGATCCCTGAATCCGTAGCGGAAGTCTGGAAGCGGGACCACGCATCCGAAGTTACGCCAGCCGCCCCTGCGGCGCCTGCTTCCGAGGACGCTCCCGAGCCAGCGCCCGTCGTGTCCGCCGAGGAGATCGCATCCACGGTCGAGGTGTCGGTGGACGAGCTGTTATCCCAGATGCGGAGTGAGGCTGTCGGCCCGCCCGACGAGGAGACCATAGAGCCATCCCCTGCGCCGGAGGAGGCCGCAGCGCCACCGGCCATCGAGCCCTTGGAGACTGTCACATCTTCGCCACCCCCCGTGGTGGAGGTAGAGCCGGTCCTGGAACTGGAGCCTGAAGAGGGTGATATCGATCTCGAACTCCTGGAGATCGAGGCCGAGGTTGTCCAGTCCGAGGAGGAGGCCGAGATCATAGTCGAGGTCGAGTTCGACCAGCCCGAGCCCGAACCGAGCCGCGAACTTGTCGAGCCCGAGCCCGAGGTCGAGGTCGAACTCGAGGTTGAGGTCGAACTCGAGGTTGAGGTCGAGCCCGAGGTTGAGCCCGAGGTTGAGCCCGAGCAGCCCGCAGAGCCTGACGAGTATGAGGCCACCCTTCAGGAGCTTCGCATCCCCGAGGAGATGCAGGCGGAGGCCGAGGAGGGGATTATCCTGACGGACATCATCGACTCCCCGGCAGCGTCCGAGGGGGAGGGCCCCACCGGGACAAAGATGATTACCTCGGTCACCCCTGAGCAGGTGGCAGCGGATGCAGCGGACATCGGGGAGGTCAAGGAGTTCGAGCGGATCATCGAGGAGACCCGGGAGTTCGTCACCGGTGAGTTCCTGGAGGATCAGCCTCCGCCCGAAGATGACGCATCGGACGACCCCGAGACCGTCGAGGCCGACGCGGTGATCCTGGAGGACGCTGAGATCATCGAGGACGCTGAGATCAT
>CAYOTU010000035.1:10949-14491 GCA_964406905.1 uncultured Myxococcales bacterium
AGGCCGACGCGGTGATCCTGGAGGACGCTGAGATCATCGAGGACGCTGAGATCATCGAGGACGCTGAGATCATCGAAACCCTCGAGTCCGAGGTTGAGCTTGAGAAGCCGAAGACCCTCCCGCCCAGCGGCGGCGTTGGTGCGGACGCGGAGTACGTGACTCTGAAACGCGCGGACGAGGACAACGAGTTGGACGATGTCTTGAGCGCAGTGGCCCTGGATTCCGCCCCGGACGACGAGGAGGAGATCCTCCTCATAGCGGGCGAGTCCCCGCCGCAACTCAAGCGTCCCTCGACGCTCCCGACTGCGCAGCGGGTAGCGGCAGCGGCGAAGAGGGAGAAGAAGAGCGCTGCCGGGATCTGGGTCGTCGTGGCTCTCCTGGTGATAGCGGGGGGAGTCGTCCTGGCCCTCAACTGGGACAAGATAGGCAAGACCGGTGACGCCAAGAAGGGCGAGGAGATCGCAGCGAAGGACGAGCCGTCGGGTGAGGTCAAGTCGGTTCAGAAGTCAAAAAGGGAGCTTGACGACCGGAAGACGAAGCAGGCCGCCGCGGCGAAGAAGCAGCGTGACGCGGCGAAGAAGCAGGCCGACGCGGCGAAGAAGCAGGCCGACGCGGCGAAGAAGGCCCAGGGAGAGGCCCGGACCAAGAAGGAGTTGGCCCGAAAACAGGCAGCCCTCATGGAGAAACTCAAGCTGGAGAAGAAGGCAACGGAGAAGCGGATCGTGGCGTTGCGTGCTGCCACACAGAGTGAGGCTGACGCGTTGGACAGGCAGGTCACCGAGGAGTTGGAGGGCCTGGCCGAGGTCGAGAAGGGGCTGGCCCCGGAGGATGCTGACGGCAAGACAGCGATCCTCGACTTCCGCGCTGAGGGCGAGGCCCTGGCCGCGTCGTTGGTCGAGGCCAGGAAGGCCCTGGCCGCGGGGACGGACGAGGCAGCGTCTAAGGCTGTGAAAGCTACTCTGGTAGCAACTCGTGCCAAGGTCATCGACTACCGCACTCGCGCAGGCGAACTCACCAAGACAGCGCTGGCCGGCCGGAAGTTCACCGAGGGCAAGGCGGCTCTGGTGAGCCAGCTCTCCGAGAAGAAGGTCCTGGACGCGTGGGGCGGGGTCCTCGATGGGCTGTTGGTCCAGAGCGTCGAGGGTCTGGACCCGAAGAAGGACGAGGAGAAGGCCCGGCTTGACGCAGTGAAGGCGGTGCGGGACAGCCTGGAGGCTGAGCGCAAGGCCTTCCTCGACACGGTGGCCACGGTCGAAGCCCTCAAGGCCCCTGAGAAGCTGGCCGAGGTCACAGATGCCTCGGGGCTGGCAGTCCAACATCTGGAGGCCCGGGTCACCGCCCTGCGAGAGGAGCAGTGGTCGGTGCGGTACACCCAACTTCAGGATCTTACCAGGAAGCTGGCGCCTTTGCCCAAGCGGATCGACGAGAAGGTGGTGTTCTGGCAGCAGACCGGTAACGCGTCCGCTGCCAAGGAGCAGAAGACCCTCGAGAAGGAGAAGTCCGGCAATAAGGCAAGGATCCGCTCTCTGGATGCGTTTCATCAGAAGGTCATCCCCGAGGAGCCCGAGGAGTGGCTGAAGCACCTCGCCGCGGCGGATAACCTGCTCAAGGACGGCGACGACGATCTGCGGCGCGTCGGCTGGCTCCTGCGCAAGGAGCCCGTGGACAAGAAACAGCAGGCCCTCGACTCCATGGACGGGGATCTTCGCGCGATAAACATGAAGGTCAAGCGCCGGCTGAACAAACTCGAAGCCAAGTCCAAGGCCTGGAAGAAGGCTGGCGATGAGGCCCGCGGCGGTGAGATCGACGGCATGATAAAGGAGCTGAAGGGGATCCGGGTGACGGCCATGGACGTACGCAAGGTCGT
The DNA here is from genome assembly GCA_964406905.1 of uncultured Myxococcales bacterium. Classification (GTDB taxonomy): domain Bacteria; phylum Myxococcota_A; class UBA9042; order CAIXZC01; family CAIXZC01; genus CAZNWW01. Next base: position 12,817 of record CAYOTU010000035.1, read on the forward strand.
AAAGAAGAACGATCTGGCCATCGCCAAGGCGGTCTATGATCCGCTCTACAGCCAGTACAAGGATGCCATGGCGAAGACCGCACCCGTGGTCAATGAGAAGGTCACCCAGGCGGGGGGCGACGATGCCGGAACCCAGACCGGGAGCAAGGGTGACGTGAAGGCAGCGTTGAAGGCCATCTCCTGCCCCGGCGGCATGAAGCGGATGGTTGTGAAGAACCCCAAGGCCAAGAAGAACAAGAAGGCCCCCTCCCATGTTGGGTTCTGCATCGACTACTACGAGTACCCGGGTAAGGGCTCCAAACCCAAGACCAACGTGAGCTGGCAGGCCGCCCGGGCCGCATGCGCGTCCAAGGGCAAGCGCCTTTGCTCCAACTGGGAGTGGCGGCGCGGCTGCGGTGCCAAGTACTCCTACGGCAAGACCTACGACCCCGATCGTTGCAACACCGTGGACGACGAAGGTATGGAGCGCCCGATCCTCCCTGCCGGGTCCAAGCCCCAGTGTCGTAGCGCCTACGGCCTCTACGACATGATCGGCAACGTTGCCGAGTGGACCGAGGAGAAGACTGTCAACGGCGGTGACTCCTACAAGACAGCGGAGGACGCGACCTGCTGGCGTAGCGCCAAGCGCTTCGGCGCGTCCAGCAACGTGGGCTTCCGCTGCTGTGCGGACCTCAAGTAGAGCGTGCTCTCCCTCCTGAGTGCGCTGGCCCTGACGCTGGTTTTCCTGACAGCGGGCACAGCGAGACCGGCCGCGGTCCCCGTTTGCCGGACATCACCTGAGGTGGACCCCTGTCGGGCCGCTGTTTCCGCAACGCGCACCGAGCGTTGGGACGAGGCAGCGATTTGCCTCGCGATCTGTCGCGCGGGGTTTGACAGCGTCCCGCCGCCCTGTCGCCTGGGCTGGCTGGAGGGTCGGATCCACGAGGGTGCAGGGCGCGGGGAGGAGGCGCAGCGCGTATGGGAAGCCTTGGGGACCTGCCCTGACGTGCCAGCGCCGTTGCGCTTGGCAGGGCTCTTTCGCTTGTCACTGGCAGAGGGTAACGAGGTGGTAGCCCTGAAGCGTGGACGCGCTGTCCTGGACGCACGGCCGCCCGGGAGCTTGGCCCGTACGGTTCGTCTGGACATGGCAGCGGTGCTCCTGGAGCAGGGGCAAACGAAGAGAGCCGCGGCCGTTCTGCCCCGGAGCAAGGAGGCGCCGGAAGAGGTCCGGGCCCGGATTCTGGATTTGCAGCGGTGCATAGCGGTCGCGCAGGGACGCCGGGACGACGCGGCGGACCTCGCCAAGCGCCTGCTCACGGACATGCCCTGTGCCGCGGAGGCCAGGGCCCTGGAGATAGCAGAAGACATCGGGGCCTGGTGCGCGGGGCGAAGAATGGATCGTGCCCGGTCGCTCTTTCGCTGCTGGCACTACGAAGAGGCAGCGGCCCTGCTGGAGGGCTGCCTGACGGACAAGACGTGCAAGCGGTACCATCTGGAGGCCCACGAGTTGCTGGGGGAGATCCATGCGAACAAGCTCCGGGACGCACCCGCTGTAGCGTTGGGCCACTTTGAGGCGATGATTCGGGGTGGCCGCAAGGTAGAGTACGCCACGTACATGGCCGGGCGCTGCTTCATGAAGCAGGAGCTGTACGACGACGCACTCCGGGTGTTCAGGGCATTCCTGAAGCGTTTTCCG
>CAYOTU010000036.1:0-1229 GCA_964406905.1 uncultured Myxococcales bacterium
CGGCGGGCCAGGGCCCGCTGGGGCTCGTCGGGGTGCTCCTGGTACTCCTGCATCCAGTGAAGGAAGACCACCACAAGGTCATGGGTCGCAGCAGCGGAACGGACAGCGTCCACGAGGGCCTCGCCGTCCCCGAGCAGGATTGGACAGGGCGCGCCCTCGCAGGGGAGGTTGGTGATCTCAGTCGCAGCGACAACCGCGACCCGGACCCCCTTGATCGTCAGCGACGCCAGCCGCGTCTCGGAGGAGCCCACGGGAGCCATGCCCCGCGCTGCCACGCGAGCCACGGTCCGAGCGAGGCCATCGCTCCCCCGGTCCAGTGCGTGGTTGTTGGCAACCGACAGGACATCGAAGCCCACCGCGGCCAACGCGTCCAGGTACTCGGGCGGCGCTGAAAACCTGGGGAAGCAGTGGTCTTCAAAGACCCCATCCGCGGGGGTCTCCAGGTTGCCCAGGGCCAGGTCTGCGCCCGACAGGATGTCAGTCACGAACTCGAAGGAGCCCCGGTAGTCATAGCCCCGGTCAGCAGCAGCCCGACGTGCAGCCGGGATCTGAGCGCAGTGGTGCATGAGGTCGCCGGTGAAAGCCAGGCAGACCTCGTCAGGGGGGAGTTCATCTGCTGCGAACGAGAGCAGGATGATGAGTGCATAAAACATGAGAGCACCCCGAAATCAAACGGCCGTGGCCGTCTGGACGCATTGCAATGTACCCTGGAAGCCGGAATAAGGACATTGCAATGTACAGCCGGCCCCCCCATGGCCCCCTGTCGAGACGTGGCAACTGTTCAGTCCCGCTTTTTCTATGTGTCAAGTGGGGATACCTGACCCCGTGTCAGGCCTCGATCAGGCGATCGCCGTCTTCACGATAGCTTGCGCCGCAGCGCGCGCAAACCAGCTCGGCACCCTCCCGAGGTAGGATCTCGCCGCACGCGCAGGCCCAGCCGATACGCCGGGCCGGCGCTCCCGCCATGAGCGCGTGGGGGGGTACGTCGTGGGTGATTACCGCGCCCGCGGCCACGAACGCGTACGTGCCGATTGTACAGCCGCAGATCACGGTGCTGTTGGCCCCCAAGGTGGCCCGCCGACACACCCGGATGGTCAGGTATTCATCCTTGCGTTCAACGTAGGCCCTTGGATTTCTCACGTTGGTGAAGACCGCGGATGGGCCCACGAAGACTTCTTCCTCCAGCACCACTCCGTCGTAGACTGAGACGTTGTTCTGCACGCGGCAGC
>CAYOTU010000036.1:1239-14488 GCA_964406905.1 uncultured Myxococcales bacterium
AGCCGTCTCCGATCACCGCGGCCCCGCCCACGTAGCCTTTTTGCCCCAGGACTACCCCCGCGCCGATGCGCGCGCTGGCCATCACGTGACAGAAATGCCAGATCTTCGTCCTCTCGCCGATCACCGCGCCGTCATCCACCACCGCGGTCGGATGCACGTAGGTCATGGCTCCACCGTCTTCCCGGTTTTCAGGCTCTCCATGAGCGCGTCCATTACCGCCAGGACAGCGAGGCCCTGCGCGCCGTCCGTGGGCATGGCCGCGCCGCTGCAGGCCGCGCCGAAAGCGCGCAGCTCCGCGTCCAGCGGCGGCCCTCCCTCCAAAGGGATCTCCTCACCGCTCGGATAGAGGGTCAGGCCTCGCCTGCCGGGCGTGTCGTCCCAAATCGCCATCCCCCCGTCCCCCACGGCCACGAGACGGTGCTCCTTGACAGGCTCCATCCAACTCGCAGTGCCCTGGACCGAGAGCCCCCCGGGGAACTCCAGATGCCAGGTCACCGTGTCCTCGACCGCACCGATGGCCGCCAAGCCCCGGGCCCAGGCACGAACGGGGCGCTCCCCGGCCAGGCCCAGCGCTGTGGAGAGGTCGTGTGGTGCAAAGGACTGGAGCACGTTCTCTTCAGTTCGGACCGTGCCCAGGCTGGTCCGCACCATACGCAGGGTACGCAGTCGCCCCAGCCGTCCCTCATCCAGGAGGGCCTGGAGGGCCAAGCGGGCCGGGTGGTACTCCAGGAGGTGGCCGACCCCGAGGGTCAGGCCACGAGCCGCGGCCAGGTCCACCAGCTCCCGGCCCCCGGCCGCGTCCAACGCCAGGGGCTTCTCCACCAGGGTATGCAGGCCCGCTTCCAAGGTCTGTATGGCGAGGGGCAAATGGAGGGATGCGGGGGCCGCTATCACCACCCCGTCCGGGGGTGCCATCAGGAGCGCATCAAAATCGGGAAGAAGGCGCAGGCCCGGAAACTCACCAGACAGGACCTCCCGACGGGCCGGATCGGGCTCAACCACCGCGTCGAGCCAGCCGATATCCCTGAGGGAGCGTACGTGGTTCCGGCCCCAGCGGCCGGCGCCCAACACGGCCAGCCGGAGGCCGTCCTGCGGGGGGGCCATCAGGCCGGATCCCCGGGGGTCTCTTCCAGGTAGGCGGTCTTCTCCGCGCGGAGCCCGCCCACGATCTCTTGGGCCGCTGCTGAGTTTTCAGCCTCCAGGAGCCCTGCGACATCGTCCAGGCGGCGCAGCTCGTCCGCGTGTCGTTTCTTTATGTCCGATACCAGCTCCAGGAACTCCGTGGCCAGGTACGCGAACTCGTCCCCCTTCCGCAGGGGACGGATCCTGCTCCACTGGCCCAGTCGGGCTGCACGAATGAAGAGGCGCACTGCGTAGACCGGCCCCGCTGCCTTATGGGAGAGCCAAATGCTGAGCCCGGCCAGGAAAACCACCAGGAGCCCCACCGATCCCACCAGCCAGACGAGGTGGTTCCGGCCACGGGTCTTGATTACCTTCGCTGTCTCCTGCTCCAGGGCCGCCAGGTTTTCAGCTTCGACAGTGTCCATGGGGAGGCCCTCGGTCAGGGCCTCCAGCTCGGCCAGCTCCGCGGCTGCTGCTCCGTCGAGAGCTGCAGGGGCGCTTTTCTGAACGATGGGGTTGATCTCCTCCATGATCCGGATGCCAGCATCCCACTCGGCCATGTAGAGCCAGCCGAGGACGAGAAAGATCAGCACCGAGACCAGGACGACCAGGGCCGTATATTTGGCCTGGAATTTCGTGTCGATGAAGAGGTTCCTGATGTTCCGCTTGTATCTGGCCATGATCTTCTCCGTCAATAAGTCAGATTGAGGACCTTGACCAGGTCCCGGGCGCCCCTGGCCGCCGCTGCATCAAGCGCGATCTTCTTCGCCTCGAAGAGCGGATCCTCGTCAAGCTCGCTCGCTGGTTCCGGGCCGCCCTCGAAGGACGCTGTGCCCTTGTAGGTCCGGGGCTTCATCAGGGTCCTCTTGGGAGGGAGCCACCGGGCCCCGAGGGACAGGGTCACGGTCACCTCCCCCGCACCGCGATCCTCTGGCACGTCCACGACCTGGATTCCACCCACGAGGTCAAGACGGATCACCGGGGCGCCGTCGTCCGCTGGGACAGAGTATTCGCCGTCTTCATCTACGACGATCTCCTCTCCGAAGTCGAAGTTGTCATAGATCACGAACCGCGTCGCTATGTCGTCCATGAGCCAGCGGACCAGTTCCTGCTCTCCCTGGTCCCGGGTGCCGAGGCCCCGGAGACGCAGGTGGTACTGCGCATGCTGCGGGGCCGGCAGGTTCCCGGGAAAGCGGGCGATGATGTGGCTGCGGGCCCGGCCCGCCTGCTTGGCCACGAACTCCACGTCCTTTTTCTCGGCCTTGGCCAGCGCGTCCACAGCGCCGGGGTGGCCGATGGAACCCAAGGCCCAGGCCGCTGTCCCCCGGACCAGGTGGTCCTCGTCAACGCACAGGGACTTGACCAGTTGGGGCACCGCTGCCTGGACCTTCATCAGGCCCAGGGCCTTGGCCGCCTGGACCCTGACCTTGAAGTGTTTGCCCTTCTCCAGGAGTTCGAAGAGCTTGTTCAGATCGCCCGGGGTCACCTTCCGAGGCGGTCCAGCGGCCGCGGTGCCGACGAGGAGCAGTGCCAGGATGGCCGCAACGAGCGGAAGCCAGCGCGGCGGGAGACCGATTCTGGGCATGGGCACCTCCCGGGTTGTGACCAGTCCCTGGGCAGTGCTAGAATCCCTGCCCATGGACGCTGAATGTACCACCGTTTCCGAACTCACTCAACGGATCAAGACGCTTCTGGATCTTGAGTTCGAGGACATCCGGGTGCGCGGGGAGGTAGTTCGCCCGACCAGAGCCCGCTCGGGCCACATCTATTTTACCCTGAAGGACGGGGGTGCGACGCTCCAGGCTGTGGTCTGGAAAGGCTCGGCTCGTTTCCTTCAAGCCCCCATCGAGGAGGGCTCGGAGCTGATCTGCTCGGGCAGCCTCGACGTGTACGCACCCCAGGGAAGCTACAAGCTCATAGTCCGCCAGACCGAGGTCGTGGGTGCGGGGAGCCTCATGGAGATGCTTGAGAAGCTCAAGGTCAAGCTCTCCCGGGAGGGGCTTTTTGATCCAGCCCGGCGGCGGCCCCTCCCCTTCCTGCCGCGCGCTGTGGGTGTGGTCACCAGCGCCACCGGGGCCGTGCGTCGGGACATCGAGCGCACCCTCCTGGCCCGCTTCCCCTGCCGGGTGATCCTATGCCCTGCCCGGGTCCAGGGGGACGAGGCGCCCAGGGAACTGATTCGGGCCCTGCGGACCCTGGATCGCCACCCCGACGTGGACGTAATCATCTTCGGTCGGGGGGGGGGCTCCTTCGAGGACCTCCTGCCCTTCTCCAACGAGGCCGTGGTCCGGGCCGTAGCGGCCTGCGCCACACCGGTTGTCAGCGCGGTGGGCCACGAGCCCGACACCCCCCTTTGTGATCTCGCAGCGGACCTGCGGGTCGCCACCCCCACCGCGGCCGCTGAGCAGGTGGTCCCCGACAAGGTCGATCTGGATCGGTGGACAGCGGACATGGCGCGGCAGCTCCGGCGCTGGACTGAGCGACCTTTGAATGAAAAAAACCAGCGGCTCTCGGACCTCTCCGTCGGACTCCAGCAAACCGGACTCCATCGTCTGGAGCGCGCAGCGGGGGAACTGGCCCGCCTGGGCAGAACCCTCGGGGAACGCCATCCCCGGGCAGCGGTGGAGGCAAAGGCCGCGTCCCTGGCCCTCCTGCGACAGCGTCTCAGCTCGCTCGGGGAGCAGGGGCTTTTGCGCCGGGAAGAGACCGTGATCCGCATGGGGGGACTCCTGACTGCGCTGGGCCCGGCCGCACAGCTCGCCCGGGGCTGGGCCGTTGTGCGGCGCCTCCCCAGCGGGGACATCGTTGCGGACGCTGGGGATCTGGCAGCGGGAGATCGCTTGGAGATTCTGCTGGGATCGGGAAGCGCAGAGGCAGAGGTCGTGGGGACGGAGTAATTATGGGTGGCGCTCACTCCCCCATCGCCCTTCGGGCACTTCCCCCGGAGGGGGAAGAGTACGGTGCCGAGACTTCAGGAGGTAGAGATGCGATGTTGGTTGATTGGGTGTTTGGCCCTCTCTATGTTTGCTTGCGGGAGCGGCGGTGGTGGTGGCGGCGTCGACACGGTGACGCCGCCTGTAGATACCTTGATCGGGGACGTAGAGACCGCGGAGGTCGGCGGGGAGGACACCGCTATCACCGGGGAGACCTGGTATACGATTACCCTGGACCTGGAGACAGGTCCAGGGGTCGCTTGCGATCCGTCTGAGCAGGTGGACTGCCTGGACGGGGCGACCTGCTGCCGCTTTGTCCTGGAGAGGGATCTTTCGGGCCTCGCTGGCAGGTTCGCGTTCGGCTCCACCCACATCGCTCCCGCGGTGGCCATGGCCATGGAGGATCACGTCTACGCCCCTTTCATGGGGGTCATCACCCTGAACTTCGGCATCATAATCGGCACCCGGGAGTTGCCCCCCGCCTGCCCCGGCGCTGGGACCTACCCCTTCAGCGGCTTCGAGCCTGAGCTGAAGGTCTTCATCCAGAACAAGGACTTCGGCTCCAAGGTCCCTGGCTCTGAGGGAGAGATCGTCGTGGACGCGTGGGGCGCGGAGACAGGCCAGGAATTCGCAGGGGCGCTCACAGGGACGATGCTCCAGGACACAACCAAGGACGACAAGCTCCGCCTGGTGGTCTCCGGGGAGTACCACTTCGTCTTGCCGGACAAGGCCGCAGGCCAGTAGCTGATCGTTCTGTGGGAGGGGCTTTCAGCCCCGAATCGGGTTAACCTCGCCGTCTCCGTACCGCTCCAGGTAGTCTTTCCGCACGCCCAGACAGGTTTCCCGTGCAGCACAACCCGCGCACTTCTCGATCTGGGTGTTGGCCGTGATCCGCGAGTCCCGCAGCCAGAAGGTTGACCCCGGCGTGACGATGAGAACATGATCCTGGCGCACGTTCCAGATGTGGTCCGGATACTCCCGCAGCATGCAGACGGGGATGTGGCGGCTGAAGACCTCTATGCCCCGGCGTCGTCCCAACTCAAAGGCCTCGTAGATCGCTGGGCGCATGGTGGACACCGGCACCAGGCTGGCGATGTTGTCCTTGTTGCGGTCCGTGAGGGAGACCAGCCAGAACACAAAGTGCTCGATCCCCAGATCAGCGAAGCAGCCGACCGTGTCCGGGAGTTTCTCCCATGTGTCGGACTTCATGATCACGTCCGCGATTACCGTCGCGTCCCGCTGCACCAGGTGGCCGATCCCCTCCACCACCCGGTCGAAGTGGTGCTCAGCTCCCATGATCGATCGGTACATGGCCCTGTCCCTGCCCATGACCGAGACGTTGAACTGGTTCGCACCGGCCTCGATGAGGCGGTCCACGAAGTCGGGGTACGCGTACATGAGGCCGTTGGACTGGATCTTGATGCGCTCGAAGCCCGCGTCCCGGGCCAGCGCGACCAGGGACACCAGGTCCTTGCGGATCGTAGGCTCTCCCCCGCCGAATGATACAGAGTGGAGGCCGTCGTGCGCGCCCTTGCGGATGGCGTCAGCGATCTCCTTCGTCGTGAGGTTGTGCGCACGCATCTCCCGGGTCATGGTGCAGTAGTCGCACTCCACGTTGCACGCGAAGCCCATGATCAGGTCGAGGAGGTAGTCTGTCTCAATCATGGCTCAAACCGTCGAAGAGGTACTTGCCGTCGCAGCCCGACTTGAGGAGGCAGTGTGCGCAGTCGTCGTCCCGGGTCCGGGTGCTGGCGAGGTATTCGAAGAGGTTCACCTCCTCCCGGGTCACGAAGATCATCTGCCGGGAGAGCTTGCCCACGTCCGAGGCCAGGAACTCTTCGTAGCCCGGCAGGTAGCAGAAGGGGAGATTGATCACCTGGATGGCCAGTCGTTCACGCCAGCGGTCGATCAGTCCCCGGACGATCTCCGCCGCGGCCGCTGGGTCGGGCAGCAGGTCCCGGTGGGCCCGCCCGAAGGGAGTCAGGAACTGGATATTGAGGCGACGTATGCCCATACCATGGATCAGATCTGTCATCTCCTCCAGATGGTCCACGTTGGATTTTACCAACGTCGTGTTGACTCCGAGGTTCATGCCCGCTCCACGATCTCGTACCGCATGAACAATGCCCTGGATAGTTTGATGAAAAGAGCCGGGAGTGTCGGTGAGGTGGTCGTGGACCTCGGCAGAGGGCCCGTGGAGGGAAATCAGCAGGTCCGTTAGACCGGCCGCGGCCAGGCGCCGGACAGTCCCCGGGTTGGCCAGGGTCCGGCCGTTGGTGGTGACGTTTACCCGGCGGAAGCCAGCGTTCCGGGCCCAGCGGACCAGCTCCGGGAGCCGAGGCACCAGGGTGGGCTCGCCGCCGTCCAGATCCAGGAGCTCCACCCCCGCTGCCCTGTGCTCGGTGAGGCGGGCCTTGATCTCGTCCAGGGGCAGGTCCTCCTGGATCCGGTTCCCCACCGCGCAGAACCGGCAGTGGTTGTTGCAGCGGTAGGTGATGTTGACGATCACCTTCTGTGTGCGGGTGTGCTGTGCCCGCTCCCGCAGGAGGGTCACCGCGGCCACGACCTCCTCCCTCGTGGCCCCCTCGGGGACCCAGCGTGGGCCGTCGCGCATGGCCGCACCGGGATCGTCGAAGCCCCCGGGCGCAACGGGGCCGCCCCCGATGGGGGCCCCCGGCAGAGGGGTGGCGTATTGGATGAGAGGGACAGCGCCGAGTCGATCCAGGAGGTCCTGCGCTGCTTCGAGGGTAACCCTGGTCTCCTCCCGGCGTTCGCCGGGGAGGCCCACCATCCAGTGGACAAGGAGCCGTCCGCCAGCCTCCTTTGTCCACGCGGCCACCTGCTCCACGGCCTCGAGGGAGACGCGCTTGCCGATGATCTCCTCCTGGACCCGAGGGGCTGCGCTCTCGGCGGAGATCGAGATCGGTCCCCCGCCTCGCACCAGTAGAGCCACGGTTTCGCGGTCGAGGTGATCCGCGCGGAGGCCGTTGGGCAGGTCGAACGCGAGATCCCTCGCGAGGATCGCCTCAATGACAGCGGGGAAGTCAGCGCGTACGTTGGCCGCGTCATCCAGCAGCACCACGTGCCGGGCACCGTGGGCCAGGAGAGCGTCCAGGAGCGTGTCGATCCGGGCCAGAGAAAGGGGGCGATAGCGCCGCCCTTCGGGGCCCGCTGCCGGGGGCCCGCTGGTGCAAAAGGCGCAGGTGTAGGGACAGCCACGGGACAGGAGGGCGGGGCGGGACCCCGGCCCGATCCGGAAGGGGTTCGCCTTGTTCGTTGCAGCGAGGTATCTGGCAAGAAAGCCGTCGAGGGCTGCTGGGTCGATGAGATCCCAAGTGGGGAGGGGGAGGGTATCGAGGTCCTTGGCCGGCTCCCCGGTCACGGTCCCTCCGAGGGCTCGCCAGTCGGCGGAGGGCAAAGCGGTCTCGGCCTCGTGCCTGACGAAAAAATCAGCGTGGGGATAGGTGCGGAGGAGGGCCGCACCGTCAATCTCCACGTGGTGCATGCCGCCCACGTGGGCTTCCACCAGACCGATGCGCGCGTTGGGCCGGAGACGCCGCAGGGTCGCGAGGAGTTCCCAGAGCGCGTGGTCCATCGCGTGGGCCGCGTGGAAGGGAGTCCAGTGGACCAGGGCAACATCAAAGTCCGCACCCTCCAGGGGCTCCCGCCAGACGCCCGGTGGTGCGCCCACGAGCCAGCCGCCCCCCCGGCGGGGGGTGGCGCCCGCACCGGGCATGGCCCGCGCGTCCAGGAGGTGCGCTTTTCTCCCAGCGGCCCGCAGCGCGCCGGCGAGGTGGATCATCCCCAGGCTCGCCCACTCGGGGTAGTCGATCCACTCAGGCCCCACCGCGACGGGCGGCGCAATCAGCAGGATTCGGTCATTGGTGCTCGACACAGCGCCTCCCAAGGTCCACCAGGAAGTGTGCGAAATATCGGGTCCGTAGGCAAGCGTGGTATCTCGAAGGCTGGTTATCATAGGGACGCGGTGGTAGCATCATTGCGGCAAACGAGGCGGATCATGGGACGAATGGCACACTGGCGGTCGACACCTGCGCCCAATGGGGCTTGGTCCCGGTTCGGAATGGCATTGGGCGCTCTACTGTTCCTCGCCGGTTGCGGGGACACGATCTCAGGCGGTGAAGCCCCCCGGGTGGACCCGATGTCGGACCAGGTGGCCCTGGTGGGGCAGGAGGTGGTCCTCGTGGTCACAGCGTCTGACCCCGAGGGCGGGGCTCTCGACTTCTTCATTGCTGGGCGCCCCGACACAGCGACCTTCCTGGCCTACGAGGATGGGGAGACAGCGGTTTTCCGCTGGACCCCCGAGGCAGCGGACGCGGACATTGATGGGCGGGTCTATGAGGTCGAGTTCATCGCGAAGGACAAGGGGGAGCTCTGGGACAGCGAGACAGTCCGAATCACGGTCTTCCCCGCGTGGTCACCCACCTTCCTGGGGCCCACGGGCCACGTCCTCAACCTGGCAAAGGAGAAACAGATCGAGTTCCTGGTCCAGGTCAAGGACGACGGTGCGTCCCGCATCGACGTGGGCATCACCGAAGGCTTCGAGGGCGCCTACATCGAGCCCCACGGAAAGAAGGGCGCATACTTCTACTGGAAACCTACCGAAACGCAGATATCGGAGAAGGCTTACTGGTTTGTGCGTTTTTCCGCTACGGGCTACGCTGTCGAGGGCGGCTCAGAGGTGGTCCTCTACACCCTGGAGCACGCGATCGCCATCGTCTTTATCAACCGGGAGCAGGGAGGCTGCGTGGGCACACCCCCGAGCGTGGTGCTGACCCCCCTCGGTGATCAGCACGGAGCCGGGGGGTACTCCATCCTGGCCTCTATCTCCGACGCGGAATCCTTCGTTACATCGGCCACCGTATTCTGGACCAAGGGGGATCCCGACGCTGGGCCCTGGCAGGCGGTGCCCCTCACAGCGAACGGCGGGAATGACTTCACGGGGCAAATTCCCGAGGCCACAGCGGCCGGTGCTGGAAGCTTCGTGTACTACTACGTGGAGGCCTGGGACGACGACGACTGGGCTGGCGCTGCCTGCGACCACGCGGCCCGGGTCCCAAAGGCCGGGAGCCTCTCCTTCGTGGCCTATGACCCCGGCTACGAGGACGCGTGCCTGGACGATCCCTTCGAAGTCGAGGGCGGGGACGGATTCGAGGACGCCATCTGGCTGGACCCAGGCTCCTGGCCCGGGCTGCGAGCCTGCCCCGGGGATTCCGACTGGTACCTCGTCTACGGCGAGGGCGGCGATCTGTCGGTGACTTTCCTCGCACCCGATCCGGCCGCGGCCCTCGAGGCCCAGCCCATGGATAATGGTGGAACCCTCTTCGGACCGCCCATGGCCGCGGGGGAGACCCGGGTCTGGCCGGCGGGCTCCCTGGAGGGTGATCTCATCACCCTGGAGGTACGCGCCCCCTGGGGCGTCGGAGGCACCTATTCGTTGGAAGTCGGTGCGGTGGACGACGACTGCATCCCCGATGATCATGAGCCCGATGACAGCCCCGGGTCGGCCACGCCCCTGTCCGGGGGCGAGGCTGCGGGCCGCACAATCTGCGGCGGCGAGGAGGATTGGTTCCGCGTGGACGCAACCGGGGGCTCCTTCCTTCACGCGGAGGCTGTCTTCTACCACGAGGACGGGGATCTGGATCTCTACCTGATCGACGGCGACGCGGAGACGATCCTCGTGGCCAAGGAGAGCGCGACCGACAACGAGATCCTGGAAGCGAACCTGTTCGCTAGCGGGGTCTACTACCTGGTGGTCGTCGGCTACGAGGGAGCGTCCAACGGCTACAACCTCGTGGTGAAGATCAGCGATCAGGCCGACCAATGCGTCGAAGACACCTACGCGCCTAACCAGTCGCTCGATGAGGCCCTGATGATCCCCATCGAGGCCCAACTCGGCCTCACTCTCTGTCCAGAGCAGGCCGACTGGTTCTCCGTGGGCCTCAACGGGGGCGAGACCCTCCGGGTCATGGCGACCCCCGCTAGCGGCGTGCCGATCACCGTACAAATTCTCGACCCCGCGTACGGCAATCCGCCCGAACTCCTCGCCTCGAGCACCGGAACGACCGACGGAGCGACCGCTGAGGCCTACATCCCCGAGGCTGGGACCTACCTGTACACCGTGTTCCATAGCGACGACGCGGCCCTGGGCTACGACCTGACCGTGGAGGTGGACGAGGAGTTGTACCCCTGCACGGACGACCGCTGGGAGCCCAACGACGATCCCTGGGAGCCCCCGAGCTTGCCCGGGGGGGTTCTCACCCAGCTCAAGGCCTGCGGGGCCAACCCCGACTGGTTCCAGTTCACCATGCTGGGCGTCCAGCCCTTCGAGGTGGGGATTCTCTACGATCCGAACCTGGGTGATCTGGAGCTGGACCTCTTTGACGAGACCGGGACCATGCTCCTCCAGTATGGCGACGGACAGCAAGGTGCGCTCTTTGTCCAGTACGTCTCGCCGGGGACCACTACCTACCGGCTGCGGGTTCAGGGCGACTCCTCGTCCGTCGCACCCTATGATGTCGTGTATTTCGCTCTGTAGGCAGGGTTGATGGGATGGGTTTTGTGCCGAAAACCATGGCCGTGCACGGTCGACACCTGCGCTTCAGGCTTGGTCCCTGTTCTGCAAGAAGAAAAGCACAACGCAGTGGTGTCTTCCTAGTTGTTTTCCTGCTCTTAATTTCCGCGTCGTCCCCCGCGACCGGAGACGCAGGCATGCGCGTCAAGCTGGTCCAGGTGCGCCTGCCGGGGACGCCCCTGGACCCCAGACCCGGCGCGCTGGCCGCGCTGGCCAGGGAGGTGGCGCTGCGCACCAGCATAGCGGTAGACCCCGCCCGAGCCCTGGTCACCCTCGAGGAGGAAGCGATCCGTCGCCATCCCCTGCTCTTCCTTCCCGTGGAGGGTCCCCTGGAGTTGCCCCCCGCTGAGGCCCTGATTACGCTGGGGGCCTGGCTCCAGCGGGGGGGCACCCTGGTCATTGATTTTGCCGGTGACCCGGGGCAGGTGGAGCAACTCCTTGCCTCCGTGTCCTTGCTCCTGGACGCTGCCCTCCCCGGAATTCGCCTCAGGCGTCTGGGCGCAGGGAGCATCCTCTACCGAACCTTCTACCGCCTGCGGAGCCCCGCGGGGCGGGTCCAGCTCTTCCCCGAACTCTACGCTGCGACCCTGGGGGAGCGCCTCGCTGTGGTGGTCTCTCTCAACGACCTCCTGGGCGCGCTGGATCGGCGCCGGGACGGAGAGTGGCGGTTCCGCGTTGTGCCCGGGGGCGAACGCCAGCGGGAGCGGGCGATTCGCCTGGGCGTAAACCTTATCAGTTACGTCCTCTGTCTCGATTACAAGAACGAGAAGGTACATCTGGAGTACCTGCGGTCCAGGCGCAACTGGCGCCTGGAACCCGAGGATGCGCAGTGAGCGCGGTGGACTTTGCCCTGCCCCCCGGATCCCCGGCGGGCATAGCTGTGATCGGCGTCGGGGTTCTCCTCCTGGCCCTCTTCGCCTTTCGTTACCGTGGTCTGGGCTTCCGAACGCGCCTGGCGCCCCTCCTGGGGGTTCGCCTCCTCTCCGTGACCGCTCTGGTCCTCCTGCTCCTGGGGCCAGTCCGGGTGACGGAGCGCTCCGTGGACGTGCCCCTGGTGGCCGTGGACGCGACCGTGCAGATACCCATGGCGGAGGGCTACCGCTTTGATGAATACCTGCCGTCGCCGACGCTGTGGTCTCCGGTGCCACCTCCGCCGTCGGACCGGGTCCGGATACGGGCAGCGTCGCCGCCCCTCCTGGCCCTGTACAAGAACCGGGACACGCTCCGAGTGGAGCTGGCCGCGGACCTCCAGGCTGAACGCCGCGTGGAGCTGATTCTCTACGACCTCTCTGGAGTTGGGGGACGTAAAGAGCTGCGGCGCCGGGCAATGGATCTGAAGGCCGGCCGTGCTCGGACCACGGTGGAGCTGCCTTTCATGCCCGATCGCCTCGGCGGAATGCTCCTGGGGGTGCGCCTCGTCTGCTCCCCCGGGGTTGTGTGCGAGGACGACGGCGCTGTGGTGGAGGTCCAGGTGGCACGAGAGTCCCTGCGGATCCTCCACATAGCAGGCCATCCTTCCTGGGACCTGCGTTTTCTGCGGGAGCACCTCAAGGGTCACGCGGGCTACGAGGTGGTGTCCTTCTACGTCCTCGCCAACCAGGAGAACTTCCAGCCCCTGCCGCCGGACGAGGTAGCGCTGATCCCCTTCCCCACGGACGAGCTCTTCCTAAGCGAACTCCCGGGCTTCGACCTGCTGGTGATCCAGGACTTCCCCCTGGGGAGCTACTTCCTCCTGCGCAAGGAGCACCTCGACGCGGTCGCTGCTTTCGTGCTCGATGGAGGGGGCCTCATGGTTATCGGCGGCGGTACGGTCTTCTCCGCAGAGGGTGCCGGTGGGACGCCGCTGGCGAAGGTCCTGCCTGTGAAGCTGCCTCCGAGGGCTCCCTACCAGGCCCCGGATACGGAGGGCCCGCTGGAGTTCCGTCCCGCCCTCACGGAGGCCGGGGCGTCCGACCCCATCACCCGCCTCGACGCGGCCACGTTGTTGCCAACCCTCACGGGCTGGAACGACCTGGGAACGCCCAGAGCGGGAGCCCGGACCCTCCTGGCAGCGTCCGGGGACGCACCGCTGCTGGTGGTGGGGGAGGCCGGCGCGGGGCGGGTTGCTGTTCTGGGCACCGACTCTTTGTGGACCTGGGCCTTCCCGGAGGAGGACGGCACCAGCTCGGTGCGGTTATACGAGGATCTGCTGGACCATCTGGTGCAGTGGCTCACCCAGGATTCAGCGTTCGACGCAGTGCGGATCCGGGCTGCGGGCTCTCCGGGGCGCGTCGACGCGCCGCTGCCTCTGCGCCTCTGCATACAGGGTGCGGTCGGGGCCGCCAGCCGGGAGCTGGCCTGGACAGCGCGGTGGACCGGCCTTGAGGCTGGGCCGCGGCTGGACGTGGCGGGCAAGGTGCGGACCGACGACGACGGCTGCGCGGACATGGAACTCCCTGCGGCAGGGCCTGGGGCCTGGCGTTTAGCAGTTGAAGGCGGCGACGGGGGGCGCGCCGTGACGGGCATGGCCCTGCTGCCTTTACATCCGGACCGGCGTCGCGAGGCAGCACAGCGGGCAGCGCGGGTCCAGGCGGCCCTGCCCGCTCCCTTCTTGCCACTCCTG
>CAYOTU010000037.1:0-14385 GCA_964406905.1 uncultured Myxococcales bacterium
GCGGAGGGGGTTCTCCGACAGGGCCCTGAGGCCCTCTCGAGCGAGGCGTGTGGCCTTCACCGATCCTGCCCGCCGCCGGGTCGGTCTTCCACGATGCGGCCGTCGTCCATCTCGAGGATCCGGGATGCGAAGTTCGCTGTCTCGGGATCATGGGTCACCATGATGATCGAGTGTCCCTGCTCGTGGAGGCGCCGGAAGAGCTGCATGATCTCCAGGGTGCTGTCCCGGTCCAGGTTGCCCGTGGGCTCGTCCGCGAAGAGCAGCCGGGGCTCTGCGATGAGCGCCCGGGCGATGGCCACGCGCTGCTGCTGGCCACCGGAGAGCTGGCCCGGGTGGTGGTGCATCCGGTCTCCCAGGCCCACCATGCCCAGGAGGCTCTCGGCCCGCTTCTTCGCATCCGCGGGGTAGCGGCGAGAGTAGACCAGGGGCAGCAGCACGTTCTGCACTGCGTTGGACCGCGGCAGCAGGTGGAATTGCTGGAACACGAAGCCGATCTTTTCGTTGCGAACCGTGGAGAGTTCCTCGTCGGACAGGCCGGTCACGTCCCGGTCGTCCAGGTGATAGGTGCCCCCGGTGGGGCGGTCCAGGCAGCCGAGGATGTTCATCAGGGTCGACTTGCCCGTACCCGACGAGCCCATGAGCGCGACGTACTCCCCGTCGGATACGTCCAGGTCGATGCCTTTGAGCACGTGGGTCTCCAGGGAGCCGCTGGTGAAGGTCTTCTCGATATCCCGCAGGCGGATCATGGCCGTTTTCCTCCGGGGCCGCCGCTGCTTCCGTTCTCGGTCTTCTTCGCCTTGGGGGCCTTGTAGACCACCACGTCCCCCTCGGCTAGGCCCTCGATGATTTCCAAGAACTCGCCGTCATCGAGGCCGGTCTTGACCTCCCGCTGGTTGGCCTCGCCCGCGCCCTTCACCTGGACCACGCTCACCCCGGCCTTGCGCTGCACCGCGCGCAGGGGCACCGAGGGGACCTGGTCCCGACGGTCCGCGTGGATGGTGACGTTCGCTGTCATCTCCGGCCGGAGCTTCCCGATGAAGTTGTCGGTGATCTCGATGACCACGTCGTAGTAGACCACGTTGTCCTGGAGGATCGCGGCGGGGTGGATCGCCTCCACCCGGCCCTTGAACACCGTGGCGGGGAACGCGTCCACGGTGAAGGTCGCCTTCATGCCCGTGCGTACCTTGCCGATGTCCACCTCGTCCACGTACGCGTCCACCTGGAGCCGGGTCAGGTCCACCACGGTGACGAAGGTGGGCGCGCTGAGCCCCGCGGCCACGGTCTCCCCCTCCTGGGTGGTGATGGTGCCCACCACCCCGTCGATGGGAGAGCGCACCGTCGCGTAGGAGAGCTGGATCGAGGTCTCCCGGAGCGCGGCCCGGAGTTGGGGCAGCTCCGCGTCGAGGACAGCGAGGTCCGCCGCGTGGGAGGCCTCCATGGAGCCCAGGTCCGCGACGGCCAGGACCAGCGCCTGTCTGGCCTGGGAGATAGTGGCCTCCTGGAGGAGGATGTCAGTCTCCAAGCTGGTCAGGGTCGCGTCCAGGACCTTCTCCTGGAGTTTCACGTCCTGGGCCAGGCGGGTCTCGGCGAGGCGCCGCTGGGCTCGGGTGAGGGAGACCTTGGAGGTGGCTGACTCCAGCTCTGTGGAGGCCTCGTCCAGGGACTGCTCTGCGAGCATCCCCTGGCTGAAGAGGCTCTCCATGCGGCCCAGGTCCTTCTCGGCCAGGGCCCTGGCTGCCTGCTCCCCGCGGATCTGCTTCCGGGCCACCTTGACCTCTTCGGAGCGCTCCGCGCGGACTGCGGCAAGGCGGGTCTCTTCGGTGGATCGGGACGCGTCGCCCCGGGCCAGGACAGCGACCAGGGCGCTACGCTGCGCGTCCAGGTCGACCTCCCGTTGGACCACCAGGGCCTGGGCCCGGGTTCGGGCCGCCTCGTAGCGGAGCTTCGCAGCCTGGATTCGGGCCTCCACGTTGGAGATCTGGGCCTCCTTCTGCGCCACCTTGGCCTTCAAGTCCTCGTGCTCGATGCGGGCCAGGACCTGGTCCTTCTTCACCGGGTCGCCGATGCGCACGGTGAGCTCCTGCACCTTCCCGGAGATCCGGGCGCCCACGTTGACCTGCGCGCCCACCTCAGCCTTCACCGTGCCCGTGGACAGGACCGTCAGGCTGAAGTCCCGGGCTTCTACCGTCGCCTCGAGGGTGGTGCGGGCATTGCCGTTGGCCCCCTCGCCGCCGTCGCTGAAGTATCGATACGCGGCGTAGCCGCCGCCGCCCAGGAGGGCCAGGACCAGGAGCCAGATCAGGAAGCGTTTCATGGGGTGAGCCTTTCGGTGGTGGTCGCAGTGTCAGTGGAGAGGACCTGCCCCACCGCGCGTTGGAGGCGTGACAGGGAGAGGAGATGATCGAGCCGCGCCTGGAGGAGACCCAGGCGTGCGCCCGCGCGGCCGGCCTGCGCGTCCAGGACCTCGGCCATGGTGCCGGTGCCGGCCTTGTAGTCGGCCTCGGCCACCGCTACGGACTCCTCGGCGGCCTCCAGGAGCGCAGCGGTGGCGCTACGGACCGCGTCCGCGTCCAGGACCGCGGTGTGCGCGGCCCAGACCTCGAACTGGACGTCGCTGATCGCGTCGGCCAGCTCCGCCCGGGCTCGGGCCTCGTCGAACTCCGCGCCGCGTACGGTGTTGGTGGTGCGGAGACCCCGGAACAGGGGCAGGTTCAGGCCGACCCCCACGGCCCATGGGCCGGTGAGGTTCGAGGGGCTGTCCCAGCGCCCTGCGATGGACGCGTCCGCGGAGATCGTGGGCAGGTGCCCGGACCGGGCGGTTCGTGTTGCGGCCAGGGCCTCCCGCACCGAGGCCCGGGCCCGGCCCAGCTCGGGGCGGTGGTCCAGAGCGTCCTTCATCAGGCGATCTACCGGGGGCAGGATCGCTGCAGCGTCTTCCTGCGCGAGGGCTTGTACCTCCAGGGCGGCGCGGACATTGATCCCCATGGCCCGGGCCAGGCCTCCCCGGGCCCGCACCAGGCCGTTGGCCGCGGTGGCCCGCTGGACCTCCACCTCCTTGAGGGTGGCCTTGGCCTGGACCACGTCGTACCTGCGGGCCAGGCCCACCTCGAAGCGGGCCTCGGCCAGACGGTGCTGGTACTCGGCCTCGCGGATCAGCTCCTCCACCGTGTCCCGGGTCCAGGCCGCTCCTTGGAGGCCCAGCCAGGCCTCCTCCACGTCCAGGGCCACGTCCAGGAGGACGGCGCGCTCGTTGAGTGCGGCGCTGTCCAGCCGGGCCCGGGCCCCATCCACTGCACCTCGCCGGGATCCGTCGAAGATCATGTAGCTCACGGTGAAACGCGTGGTCGCGCCGACCCCGGGTTCTCCCGCTGGGCTGTCGTCCCCGAGCGCGCCGGAGATCCCCACGTCCACCCCGAGGTCCGCGGTGGGCAGGTACGCACCTCGGGCCACAGCGACGTCGGCCTCCGCTGAACGAGCAGCGAGGTAGGCCGCCCGGGTCTTGGGGTTGTGCTCCAGCGCATGATCGATGCACGCGGCCAGGGACAGGGGACCCGGCGGGGGCGCGGTGGGCTCCCCGGGGGCCAGGAGGAGGCTGCTGAACAGGAGGAGGATGTTTGTCGCCACGATGACCTCTGCTACGTCGTCCGGGGAATGGATGCCGCAAGGACCGGCTTTGTTATCGACGAGGATAGCCCCAGACGCTGATGCGACCAAAAGTGTGGGAGGTCTTTTCCGTCGCCGGCTTTTTTTCGGCCGATGCACGATCGCTTGAGAGCCTGGACAACGGTTTTTTTCGATGCGAGTGGATAGAAGGTTTCGGCTATACTCGGCCTGGTACACCGAAATTACGACTCCGCCCGGCGCGGCGTCACCCTTCAGCCCACCCCACATTGCCCAAAAACCCAATCAGAGCCGCGAGCTTTTCGAGCATCTCAGAATCTGCGAGCGAGCACGACAAGCGCGTCGTTTCCGCAGGGTGATGTGCTGCCTACGCGTCGGTTGGAATCTCGGTGTACCCGTCCTCGCCCGGATCCCTGGGCGGCTTCTCCCTGGGCGGTTTCATCTTGGGCGGGCCCACCTTCTTCGGAACATCTTTTGCCGCTGGGACTTCCGCGGGGACGACCTCCGGCGTGACAGCTCGGTCCTCGTCGATGTCAGACGACCTTGTCGGTGCCGAGCCGCTTCGACTTCGCGGGGATCTCTCCGGTCTGGGTCTTCTCCGGCTCCTCCCAGGGCAGCGCGATGGGTACGGAGTCCGAGGTCCCCCCGCATCCCTCATCGAGTGTTTCCTCCTTGCCGACGTCGAGGTTAAGCGCTATGTCGCTGTCCTCGCCGATCGCGTCCATGAGTGCGGTAGCGAAGGCCTCCGCGGACGCGGGCCGATCGCCAGGGTATTTCGCAAGGCTACAGCGGATCACGTCCTCGAGGCTCTCGGGGACCTGGACAGCGGGGTTCTTCTCGCTGAATGTCGGGGGCGGCTTCTGGACGATGTCCATGAGGACCGAGACCGTGGACTCCCCGTCGAAGGGGGCCTCGCCCACGGTCACGGTTCTGTCGACCGCGCTGCTTGACCCGTAGTGTTGGGGGCCGTTAGGATGGGGGCCTGCGGGAGGTGCTGGTGGAGACATCGAAAGTTCTCGATGACATGCGCAAGCTCTTCAGCGGTGGTCAGATCGGCGCGGACGCTGCGACGCGTACCACCTACGGGGCCGACCTCTGGCCCCGGGCCCAGATCTGGAAGCAGGGCGGCGAGTTCTCACGGTACAGCGGGGCATGCGTGGTCTGGCCCGAGTCTCGTCTGGACGTGGAGCACGCGGTGGGCTGGTGCCACGACGAGCGGGTGCCTCTGGTGCCTGTGGGTGCGGGGAGCGGGGTCTGCGGCGGCGCTATGCCCATCGAGGGCGGCGTCCAGCTCGACCTCAAGCGCATGCGCGGCCTCCTGGATGTGGACCGGGAGCTTATGGAGATTGAGGTGGAGCCCGGAATCAACGGCCTCCTCCTTGAGGAACGCCTCCAGCGTCAGGGCCTCACCCTGGGCCATTATCCATCATCCATTGCGTGTTCCACGGCAGGGGGCTGGGTCGCAACCCGTTCAGCGGGCCAGTACTCGAGTAAGTATGGCAAGATCGAAGACATGGTCTCGGGCCTTGAGGTGATCACCCCTGGGCAGGGGCGGGTCCTGACCGGGGTCCTCGCTGGCGCTGGTCCTGTGGATCCCTGGACCCCGATCTTTGTGGGCTCCGAGGGAACCCTGGGGGTGGTGACCCGGGCGCGCCTCAGGGTGCATCGGGCACCGGAGACCATGGACTTCCGTGGCTGGGGCTTCCGTACCCCCCAGGACGGCTTGGCGTGTATGCAGCGGATCATGAAATCTCGCCTTCGCCCCGCTGTGGTCCGCCTCTATGACCCCTTTGACAGCGTTCTCGTGGGCTTCCACCGTTCCACCGACGATGGCCAGGACGTGGCCATGGCGGCAGCGACTCACAAAGATCCCTGGATCGCCAAGGTCCTTACCCTGCTCTCCGGCGAATTTGAGGACAAAGGGATGGCCCTTCTCCTGAGGCGCCCCGAGCTTATCAACCGGGTCGCTCACTGGTTGCCGGTGCCTTGCCTACTGGTGGTAGGGGACGAGGGAAGCGAGGCCGAGGTCCCCCGCTGCATGGACGCCATGGCCACCATCGCCCGGGAGCAGGGCGGCCGGGACCTGGGGCCGGGGCCGGGCTGGTCCTGGTACCGGAACCGCTACGGGGTCTCCTACAAGCAGAGCAAGATCTTCATGCGGGGGGCCTTTGTGGACACCATGGAGGTAGCGACTACCTGGGAGCAGGTGTTCCAGCTCTACCGCAAGGTCGTGGGGGCCATGTCGCCCCATGTTTTCATAATGGCCCACTTTTCCCACGCGTATCCGGAGGGGTGCTCGATCTACTTTTCTTTCGTGGGCTACCGCCGCAAGGCAGCGGACCGGGAGCGCCTCTACCTCCGCGCGTGGCGACGCGGCCTCGAAGCTGTATCCCGCCATGGGGGCACCATCAGCCACCACCACGGCATCGGACGCCACAAGATGGGGGCCATGCCCCGGGAGATGCCCGGAGGGGCTACGGTTTTCCAGGGCCTGAAGCAGGTCTTTGATCCCCGGGGGGTGATGAACCCCGGCAAGCTCTGGTTCGACGGGGAGAACTGAGATGGAACGACGGACCTCCCTGGCGGCCCTGCGTCGCGATCTCCAGCGAGTTTTGCCCGGCCATCGGATGAAGGGAACCAAGGGTAGCGGCCTCGTGGTGCGTCCGGACAAGCCCGGCGAGTTGCAACAGATCGTGCGTATTGCGTGGGACGCGGAGGTTCCGGTCCTGCCCATGGGCATCGCCCATGAGCAGGTCCAGCCCCCGGAGCTTCACCTGCGTCTGGACATGGGGCGGTTCAATCGGATCCTCGGGTACGACGCGTCCTCGGGCCTGGTCACCGTCCAGGCCGGCGTCACCTTGGAAGGCCTCGCTGATTGGCTCTCCAGCAAGAAGATGACCCTCCCGGTCCACTGTGCGGGAGATGACCGGATCCAGCTCTGGGAGTTCCTTACCCGGCCCTGGGCCGGAGGCTACGGCCCGGCGATGGGTCATAAGCTCGAGCAGGTCGTCGCGCTGGCCGCGTTGCTGCCGACCGGGGAGGAGATTACGACCACGGTTTCCCCCCGCCGGGCCGCAGGGCCGGATCCGACCCGTCTTCTCCTGGGCGGGGGTGGGCGCTTCGGCCTCCTCTCCCGGGTCACTTTGCGGGTGGTGGACGCACCCGTGCGTGTAGCACGTCTTGCCTTCGGCGGTCCCCACCTGGCGCGTTATCTGGACATGTTCTGGGACCTCTCTGAAAGAATTCGGCCAGTGGAGGTACGGATTATTGCCCAGCGAAGGACCCTCGACGTAAACAACGAGGGAACCTGGTACACGCATCTTTGGACCCTCTGGGGAGAGGGCCGGGATCTGGTGCGGCGTAAGGAGATGATCATAAAAGGGGTGACTCCCGCGTTTTCTACCCTCCGTCTCCAAAATCCCTACGAGTTCGAGGGGGTCTGTCCCCTGGCCGGAGGGGAGGGGCCCTACACGGAGTTCACCGCGCAGCGACGCGACCTGGTGCGCTTCTGCGCCCGCCTCTCCGGCGCGCTCCTCGGAGAGCGTTTAGACGCGTTTCGGGTCTTCGGCTTCCACGCGGGGGCAGCATCGGTGGGGGTTCAGGGAGACCCGGGGGCCGAGGCCGGCGCGGCCGGTTCTTGTTTCGATGATCTCGCTGACGGGTTGGACGGGGTCTATCCGGGCTGTGCGCCGCCAGCTCTTCTGGAACTCCGGGACAAGCTCTCAGACATGCTCGATCCCCGGGGAATTTTTTCACAAACCCATCTCCTCTGGTCAGGGGGGGACGCATCATGAAATTGACCCCCGACGAACGCGATCTGGCTATCTGCGCCTACTGCCCGAACCTCTGCCTGGCCCGCTGCCCCGTCTCCCTGGCCACAGGGGATCTGACCCTGTCCCCCTGGGGGAAGCAGTCCCTCCTCTGGCGCCACCTCAGCGGGGTGCCCTGGGACGGCACCGAGGGAGCCCGGCCCCTCTTCCAGTGCCTCGGCTGCCTGGCCTGTCAGGAGCTCTGTACGCACGGGGTGGACGTCCCCGCCAACCTTTTCGCTGGGCGGGACCTTCTCCGGCGTGAGCTCCCTCAGCTACGGATAATGCCCGCGCTCGGGCCCGTTGGTGACGCGGCAGCGGACCGGCTCCGGGAGCTGGTCCCCGACTGGCGCTGGAGCTCCGACGCTGAGGTCCTGCTCCTTGTGGAGGGGATCCCCCTTGAACCCGGGGGTGCGGCCTGGTTGGAAGAGGTCTTCGCTGCTCTGGACGCGGTGGAGGACGAGGTCGTGGGAGTCAACCCCGACGCTGTCCTCTCCGCGGGGTGGCGCGACTGGGAGCGGGGAGACCTGGGACGGGCCGAGTCAGCGGCCCGACACCTCCACGCCCGCGCTGGCCGGTACCGCCGGGTCCTGGCAGCGTCCCCCGAGGCAGCGAGCTTTGTCCAGCTTAGTTGGCCGACCTGGGATCTGTCCCGCCCGGAGGTCGTTCCGCTGACGACCTGGCTGGCCGACGCAGCGGATCGCCTGTCCCCCCTCCCGGATCCGCCGCTGAGTGCGTGGCACGACCCCTGCCATCTGGTCCGATACCTCGAAGCGGGGGATGCGCCCCGGCGTCTCCTGACCGCGCTCCTCGGGGATCGACTCGTTGAGTTGCCTCGCCATGGCCGGGACACGGTCTGCTGCGGTGCTGGGGGGATGATGGAGGAGACAGCGCCGGACCTGTCTGCGGCCATGGCCCGGAACTTGATAGCGCTCTTCGACGAGACGGACGCTGAACGGCTGATCACGGGCTGTCCCCGCTGCCAGCGTGCCCTGGAGGCAGTTGCCCCGGGGCGGGTCGTCTCCCTCTACAGCGTAGTAGCGGAGGCGAAGAACAGATGAAGAAGACCCTGGCGGTGGTGAACCCAGCGTCAAGCAACGGCCGTACAGCGCAGCGCTGGCCTGATCTGCGGCCCCTCCTTGAGGAAGTCGTTGGCCCAGTGGACGAGGTGTTCACCACGGCCCCGGGGGAGGCCGAGGCCCTGACAGCGCGGGGCCTGGCGGACGGCTACGAGGCCATCGCGTCCGTGGGCGGCGATGGCACCCACAGCGAGGTGGTCAACGGATTTTTTCATCAGTCCCGTGATGACGCCCCTTGTTTCATCCCGATCTCCAGCGGGACCGGCGGCGACTTCCGCAAAACCTTCGGCGTGGACAAGGGCCCTGAGGCGGCCATAGCGCATCTTGGTCAGGGTGTACCCCGGCGCATCGATGCGGGGGAGTATACATTCATAGATAAGGAAGGCCTGCTGGCGCGCCGGTACTTCCTGAATATCCTCAGCCTGGGTCTGGGGGGAATGGTGGACGAGAAGGTCAACACCACCTCCAAGGCCCTCGGGGGCAAGGCGTCGTTCTTTTTAGGGTCGCTCCGCGCGCTCATGGCCTACCGAAACGTTCGGATCCGCCTCACCCTCGACAACGGCGAGATCCTGGAGCGCCGCACCGTGACCACTGCGCTGGCCAATGGCCGCTTCTTCGGCGGGGGCATGATGATCGCGCCCGACGCGGACCCCGCTGACGGCCTCCTGGACGTGGTGATAATCGGGGACCTCTCCAAGACGGAGATGGCCAGGTTGTCCGGCAAGATCTACAAAGGCGCTCACCTTGCGCATCCCGCGGTGGAGGTTCACCGGGCCCGCCGGGTCCGGGTGGAGAGCGAGGACGAGGCCCTCCTCGACGTGGACGGCGAGCCACTGGGCCGCTGCCCGATCGATGTCAAGGTGTTGCCGGGCGCGCTGAAGGTCTGGGTGTAACAGACCGGATGACGAAGAAGAAGAGGAAGCAGCAACCGAAGCCGAAGCCTTCAAGGACGAAGCCCTCCAGGGCGAAGCCCTCCAGGGCGAAGTCGAAGCCGAAGCCGCCCACCCCCCGCGAGCGCGTAGAGCGCCTGGCTCCCTGGGGCGCCGCTGTCCTGTCGGGGGTCCTGATCTTCCTGGCGTTCCCCGCGTTTGACCAGCATTACCTGATCTGGATCTCCCTCATTCCCCTCCTTGTCGTTTCCGCTGACGCGTCCCCGAAGCGCGGTTTCGCTCTAGGCATGGTCACGGGCTGGCTGGCCAACGTGGTGGGCTTCTTCTGGATGGAGCACATGCTCGTCACCTTCGGCCCCCCCTGGATGGCGGGGCCCGTGGCGTGGATCATCGTGGCCCTCGGGGCTGTATACCAGGCCCTGCCCTACGGCGCGGCGTTGGCGCTGGCCCGCTTGGCCGGTGTCCGTGGCCACGCCTGGGCCGCTGTGACCTTCCTGGCCGCGTTCACGGGCATCGAGGCCTTCCACCCGATCCTGTTTCCCTGGTTTCTCGGGGACAGTCAGCACGGGATCCCCCTGACCATCCAGATAGCGGACCTTGTCGGGGTCTACGGCGTCACCTTTTTGATCGTCACTGTCAACCTGGCCCTCTGGACCCTGGCGGAGCGCCTCGTCCGGCACCGTCCGGTGCCCCTCTGGCCCGCGATCGCCGGAGCGTTCATCCTTGTGTCTTCGCTGGCCTACGGCGCAGTCCGTATCGCTACGATCGATGCCGAAATGGAGGAACTCCCTACGCTTCGGATCGGCGTCGTGGAGCCGGAGATCCCGATCTTCCAGGAGCAGCGGAAGCTCTACCCGGAGGACACATCACCGGTGCGGGTCCTCCACCACAACGTCCACCGCCTCCACCGGGCCACCCTCGTACTGGACGCGCAGGACGTGGACCTGGTGCTCTGGCCCGAGTCCGCCTGGTTCCCGGTGCTCTCAGTGGACGCGCGGGACGCGCCCTTTGAGCAGCTCGCCCTCTCGAGCGGACAGGTCTACGCCCGGGACGGAGGTCCTTGGGTCTGGGTGGAAGCCCTGGCCGGGATCCGCTGGGTCGCGCTCGTGGGTGGTCGCGAGGATCGGGTAATGATCGGCGGCGAAGGAGGCGCTATCGCTCGCTGGCGGGACAGCGGCTGGGTGGTGGAGCATCTGCCCACGGACGCGACCGTCACAGCGGTCTACACGTTTTGCGACATGGAGACCGAGTGGGCCTGCACAAAGTTCGCGGCCTGCGGTTACTTCGCGGAAACCGACGACAGCGAGTTCTGGCTCGACAGCGGTGACGGCTGGGGGGTGGTCTCCGCGCTCGCTGAAGGCGTAGTGCCTCGCAGTGACCTGGTTATAGACGCACCACTGGCCGGCCTCGATGCGGCCCCGGACATGGTCGTAGCCGTGGGATACACCAGCCAGCCCTACTGGGCCTCCCGTGGAGTCAAGCGGTTTTACCAGGCGACCTCCCTCCCTCCCTCCGGGGACTATCCCGAGGTCCTGGACGCAGACCTCGAGGGGTACGACGTCTCCGAGCGGAACGCTCCCCAGCGGGGGACCACGGTCCCCCTGCTCCTCGGCGCGGTCACCGGAGACCACGTGGACATGGACAACCCGGGGAGCCTCGCCAACACCAGATTCAATTCAGCGGTTCTCGTGGGCCGGGACGGCCGCGTTGTGGGGATCTACGACAAGCAGATCCTGCTTGTTTTCGGGGAGTACATCCCGTTCGGAGACCGCTTCCCCGTATTCTATGACTGGATCCCCGAGGCGGGGCGGTTCACGCCGGGGAGCAGCGCAGAACCCCTGGAGTGGGACGGCCATCGGCTGGGGGTCCTGGTCTGCTACGAGGACATCCTCCCCGAGTTCACCCGGCGGGCCGCTGCCAGGGACGTGGACATCCTGCTGAACCTGACCAACGACGCCTGGTTCGGCAAGACAGCGGAGCCCGCTCAGCACTTCGCGCTGGCCTCCCTCCGTGCGGTGGAGCACCGGCGCTGGCTGGTGCGGTCCACCTCCACGGGGATCAGCGGCGCGGTGGACCCAGTGGGGCGTGAGGTGGTTCGGACGGGGCTTTTTTACCCCGAGACTTTTGTGGTGGAGGTGACCATGGGCGGCCGCCGGACGGTCTACCAGGCCCTGGGCCCCCTCCTGCCGGCCATCTGTCTCCTGCTGGCGGTCCTGCTCGTCGGGTTGTCTTTTTGGAGATCGCGCCGGAAGACGGAGTAGAGGGAAGCCGGAATGAATGATTACCAGTTAGCGATGAGTGGCACCTTCGTGGCCTACCTGGGGCTCCTGGGTCCTCTTCGGCTCTCCCCTCCTGGGCCTGGCGGGCCGAGCCTGCCGCTGTGCT
This sequence comes from uncultured Myxococcales bacterium, assembly GCA_964406905.1. Taxonomy (GTDB): domain Bacteria; phylum Myxococcota_A; class UBA9042; order CAIXZC01; family CAIXZC01; genus CAZNWW01. The sequence continues at coordinate 11,785 of CAYOTU010000037.1, forward strand.
CGGGAGTCTCTTGACCTGGAGTAGCGAGGGGACCGACGCGTACCCCCGATGTCCTAGCGTCCCCGACAGAGAAGGCGTTTGACACCCGTAAGCCGTCGTTCTACACTAAATCCTCGGGCGGCCGGAGGTCGTCTGAACCGACTCGTATTTATCCCGTTCGGAGGACCCTGATGGCTCAACTACGTGCGGTCATCCTCTACTTTCTGATCATCGGCCTCGTGGTGACAGGCCTCGTGGTTCATGTCAACGTAGAGCGGCAGGCCTACGGCGAGCAGGGCCTCCAACCCGCTCTCAAGTCAGCGAAGCAGGCCTACGAGGGCCTCGTCGTACAGCGCCTGACTCAGCTCAAAGACTTCGTGTCGGATATCGAGCGGTCGGACCTGGTGACTTACCTGGACGTGCTCCATGACTTCCGGCCCGTGATCCGCGAGATGGGAAACAAACGCCGGGAGGCCTTCCCCGGGTTGCGCGGGGCCTCCGAAACGACGGAGCAGCGACTCAAGAGATTTGTGCATGATGAGGCCGCTGAGGATGTGGGCAGGTTCCGCGACGAAATCAGCACAGCGATCCGGGATGTCCCCGAGGGGATCTCACGCGAGGATTATGTGGGCAAGCTCGGGGATGTCCTCGTGAGCTGCATGGCCGAGCAGGAGCCCTGGGACGTTTGCTACTTCAAGCTGACCTACGTACCCCTCTCCCTGGTGGTCTTCGACAAGATGGAGGAGCTCTACCAGGATCGCCTCCCCCAGCTTTTTCTCCTGGTGGACGAGGACGGTCAGACCGGCCGTATCGACATCCGCAATCTCTCCAGCCAGCTCCGGGGAGGCGAGGAGACCGACATCTATCGGGAGGCCACACAGTACGACGCACACAGGATTCAGAACTTCCTCCGTTACGTGCCCCAGATCGAGACCCTGCGAAACTCCGATGTCGCCAGTGCGAGCGTCCTCTTCTCTGACAGCGAAAATAAGACCTATCTTGCGGTGGTGCATAAGATCCTCGGCAAGGGCGGCGCGATCCGGGGCTTCGTCGTGGTGGGCTTCGAGGTGGACGAGATCCTCGCCAAGCAGGACACCAGGGCGATTATGGGAGTGCGGCCCCGCCTCGAGCGCTGCGAGGCCTTCCGCTTCGCGGGGGAGGAGATGAACGGGGAGAAAGTACTCTCCGAGGAGGCTTGTGAGCACGAGGCCGGCCTCCAGGTGGGCGCGGTCACCTACCTCCACCAGTCCTCGTCAGGTAGCATGGAGGTCAAGGGTTCGTCCCTGGCCGGCGGCGGCGGCGAGGAGATCGCCCGGCTGGTCTCCAGGAATCCCGTCGCACCCCTGGTGACCGGCGAGCGGTTCCTCGCGGGGCCTGTGGAGATTGGTGTGGACTATGCCAAGCCCGGGGAGAAGCTCATCGCTGTCCTTTCGGTGGACCGGAAGAACGCTGAGCGGTTCTACCACGAGATCTGCTTCTGGATCATCGCTGTGGGGGTGCTGATTTTCTTGACCGGCGTGGTCCTCGCGACCTGGATGGTCCGCGCATCCAGGAGGCCCTACGAGGCGATCGACGCCTCGGTCCATGAGATCATCTCGGGGAACTTCGACTATCAGATTCCATTCCAGTTCCGGGAGGAGTTGCCCAGCAGCCTCGGCCAGTCCCTGGCGGTGATGCGCGCTGTCCTCCTGGGCGAGCCCCTCCCCGAGGATCAGGAGATGGACCAGTCCTGGGCCGAGGGCCTCGTGGTGATCGGCGGTGACTTGTCCGGTGACGTGGACGAGGAGACGGGCGAGAGCCTGAAAGCAGAGCCCGAGGCCGTCAAGGAAGCAGACATCAAGGAGAGCCGCACCGAATACTATCAGCGGGTCTACCGGGAGTTCCTCGATGCCAGGCGCAAACTTGGAGAGGACATCTCCGCCATCACCTTCACCAGCTTCGTGGACCGCCTGGTCCGCACCGAGAAGAGCCTCCGGGAGCGCTACAAGTGCAAGGGCGTGCGCTTCCGTGTCGAGGTCAAGGGCAAGCAGGTAGCGCTGATCCCGATTCGTATAGAAGAGTAGCTTCCGTCCCCCATGGATGGCCCTTCAGGGCCGATCGTCCACCCCTACTCGAGATCACCAGCGGTAGCTGAATAACCGTGAAGGGCCGGTCGGGTTTTGTTACGATGGCGTTGGCACGTGGCATGCATCCGCTTCTGGGAAGACGGTCCGGAGTCGCACCATTCGAGGGAGGTCGACGCGATGGGCTCGGCGCGTACAACTGAAGGTCGTCGCCCTGGCGTCGATGTCCCGGGGTGGAGCCTGTGGATGGAAGCGCATCAGGTCCTCGTTCTTAATGCGATCCTCGCCCTCCTTTGGCTGTGCGCCTGTTGCTCCGGCGCAGCATCACACGCCCCTGACCGGGGCACCATTCGTCTGGCCGAATGGCGCGCCCGGTTCTCCGGGGCCGCACGCCCGGAGCTTGTCCTGCAGGTGGGTCATTCGGATGATGTGAACTCCGTCGCGTTCTCTCCCGACGGTACGCAGGCGCTCTCGGGGAGTGACGACAATACCCTGAAGCTCTGGGACCTCGCGTCGGGGAGAAACATCCGGACATTCAAAGGGCATTCGAGATCTGTGT
>CAYOTU010000038.1:0-14373 GCA_964406905.1 uncultured Myxococcales bacterium
GGAAACCCAGTCCTCCGGTGATGACCATCGCGAGGATGGCGGCCTCTTTCTTCATACCTCTCTCCGCTGTCAAGGCCATGGAATCAGAGAGTATCCGTACCCCAGGTGACTGAACGTTGCAACCCTTCAGAGGGTGTTCCCATATTAACTCCGTAGCGAGGGCAATCGGATCGATATTTAGTGGCAAGTCGAAGGGTTACGAGCCGGTCGAAGTCGGGCTGGTGGCCCGTCGAGGTCGGCTCGTGCCCTGAGGCGAAGTCAATGATGTCGAGACGTTGGCCGCAGTAGGAGGATAATATGGGAACACCCTCTTAGAACGTGTAAAGCAGCCCGAAATCCAGCGCGCCGATGTTCTCTTTCTCGCAGCCTTTGAACCCGCCGGTCTCGGGATCCACGGACGCGCAGCGGCGGTCCAGGACGAAGCCGTAGTCCAGGCGGAGGGGGAACTGGCCGCCTACCAAGTAGCGAACCCCCGTACCCACGGAGAAACGCAGGGAGTTTCCGTGGAAGTCGCTCAGGCTCTCGGAGAGGCCTCCAAAGTCCATGAAGAGGGTCCCGTAGAAGTCCTGCTTGCGCAGGATCGGGAAGCGCAGCTCCACCGTACCGTTCACAACAGAGTCTCCCTCCTTTATCAGCTCGTGGAGGTCCTCCTCCTCCCAGCTTCTAGGCAGGCCCGAGTGCTGATACTGGGCCACGCCCGCAGCGGGGAAACCCCGGAGCCCCGAGGTCCCGCCCAGGCGGAACCGATGGTTCTCCGGCAGGCGATCTCCCGCGGCGGACCAGGAGGTCCCGACGCGCCCCATGACAGCGATGGTCAGGACCCGCCGGAAGCTCAGGTAGCCCTGGAAGGACACGTCCAGCTTCACGAAGTTGTCCCGCGCACCCTCCTCGTTGAGCGCATTGATGTAGGTCACCCGGTTACCGAGGTAGGCCCCCTGGGTCGGGTTGGTCGGGCTGTTGCGCCAATCGAAGCGCACCGTGGGCCTCACCTCGAACTGGGTCTCCGGCTTTCCGAGCTTGCTCTCCCAGGCGTTCTTCCACGCGATGCGGGAGACCTTGGAGCCCAGGGAGAGAAAGATCCGCTTGACGATCATATAGGACAACTCCGTATCGAGACCGTACTCGAAGATATCCAGGTCCCGCAGCGCGTGGTCGAACTCCACCAGAGGGGTGAAGCGCAAGGTCAAGTCCGCCCCGAAGAGGCGGCGATCCCGGACAGTGGGCAGGAACGACGCATAGCGCAGGAAGCTGGTGGTGGAGAAGCCGTATTTAATTGGAATCATCAGCTCCTTGGCCCGCCCGAGGAAGTTCCGATCCGTGTAGCCCAGCTCGGTCATAATCAGCAGGTCCGGCAGGCGGATCATGGGCCCTTCGTCGTCCCCGGCGCGAGCCATTGCGCCGCCGGTGAGGATCGCACCCGTAGCCTGGATCGACGCGGAGACCAAACTGCCGACCAGGGTGTTCATGGGCTTCTGTCCGACATTATTCCGGGGGGGCATGGTTTGGAACCCCGCAGAGATCTCCAGGAACTTGTTCACCGACTCCTCGACGTAGATCACCACGGCCACCTGATCCCGTGGGGGCTCCTCGTCGAGACCGATAAACTCGGTGCGCACTGAAGCGAAGGTGCCGAGGTTACGAATCCTGCGCACCGCTTCGTCGATCTTGTCCTTGTCAAAAGGCTGGCCGGTCTTGGGGAAGTCCCGGCGGATCACCGACGAGTGGGAGCGCCGGAGTCCGTGCCAGAAGATCTCCCCAGTCACCGAGCGGTTCTTCTCAGTGACCCGGATGGTCACATCCACCTCTCGAGATGTTACCAGGTCCGGATCGCAGTCAGGCGCGGCGACCAACGGGTTGCGGCCGACGCAGGAGACGTCGATCTGCACCTTGTGGTAGCCCTCCGCGAGGTAGCGCTTCTTGAGATCGGCTACCGCCTGCCTCACCTGATAGCCTGAGTAGAGGCCCCCGTCATGCAGGAGCCACTTGCGGCGAATCTTGTCCAGCTGGAGCGCCTCCACCCCCTCCACCGCCAGGGTCCCCACGCGGCCGGCCTCCCCCTCGTCCACACGAATGCGGATATAGATCGGGCTCTCCCAATGGTTCTTGATGACCTCGAATGCGCGGTCCCCCATGGTGTACTTGTAGATCGTGCTGTCTCCCTGCCGACGCACGGAGACCCGCAGCTCTGGATCCCCGATAGCCTCGGGATAGGTCATACGCGGGAAGCCCCGGTCCCGGTAGAGGGTCTGGATCTTCCCGAGATCCCCCATGAGCTGCTCCACCTGGAGGTAACCTCCCTCCCCAAAAAAATCGTAGGGGACCGTCCCCATCACCCCGAACAGCTCCTTCGCACAAAGCTGCGACGTCCCCTCCATGGAAATCTTTCGGATCTCGGCAGGCTCCCCGAGGGTAACCATATAGCGCACAGCGCCCACCATGGGGTGGGGCCACTCACCGTGGCTCTGCCGATAATCCGCGAACTGCATGTCCACCCGGGCGAAGAGGTATCCCCGGGTCTGGTAATCCACCCGCACCTCGTCGATACCCAGCTCGGCCTCTGTGCGGTCGAACGCACCGGACTCCCGGAACGGCAGGACCTCGTACAGCTCTTCCCTGTCCACCTTACGGAAGGACGCTGCCCCCTCATCGGGGTCCTCTTCGAGGCGCTCCAGGAAAACCACGGAGAAGCACTCCTCCAGGCGGACCTCCGCGATGAGGGACTCCCGCTCTGAGTCGTAGGAAATCTTCACCCGCGGCCCGACAAAGCCATACATCTGCAGCCACTCCTGCAGGCGCTTGCGGGTCTCGCGTGCCAGGGCCCGGGTATACGGGGACCCCCCCCGGATCTTCGCTACGCGGCGCAGGAGCCGCGGGGTCAGACGGGGGCAGGAGTACTCCGGCTCTCCTTCCGCCCGGTCGGGCTGGCTGAGCCGCACCTGTACCCGGGAGATCCGGGCCACGTCCCCTTCGTCCACCTTGAACATGATCCGGATATGCTTCGGCGGACGGGGCGCAAGGATCGGCGTCACGACTGCCTTGTCAAAGCCCTGCTTGCGCATGTAGCTCAGGAGGACCTCGACCTGGCGCTCGAGCCGCTCCTGGTCCTCGTCCACCGCGGGGTTGAGCACCTGCCCGGGACGAATGAAGAGACGCTTCTCCAACTCCGACGCGTAGAAGTACTCGGTCCCCGTGACCTCGACCTTCTCCACCCAGGAGTTGGGGATCGCGGTGATCGTAACGTGGGCTGCGCTGTCCCGGACCTCACAATGGAAAAAGGTCTCCAGAAAGAAGCCGCTCTTCGCCAGCCGCTCCTCGGCCAAGCCGCGCAATTCCGAGGTGTATATCGCTCCCGGCTGCTCAAGATCGGTCAGGGAAATAAGCTGGAGCGGAACATTTCTGAAAAAACCGCTCTCCCGGTCCACGCCCTCGAAACGAACTGAGGCCACGGGGAGGCCGTCGCAGGGGCTGCTGGAGGCCGCGGCTGCGGGGGAAGCCGACGCAACCCACGCGGCCAACGCCGCGGCGACCAAAGCAAAGAACCGTGCCCCCTGCCATGTCATACCCCGGATCATAATCCCTTCTACTCCAACGGGATACGGTACAACAACCGCCCCTCGTAGTTCTGGTTCGTCCCCTCCGTGTTACTCTTCTTCATCTTCATCCGCCCTTCGAGGAAGAGCCGGTCCGTGAGCATGAAGCTGAACCCCGCGGTGTACTCCGACTCGTCCGCTTCCTGGGCCACCTTGGTGGTGAGTTGCATGGCCCGGCCCACCTTGGTGAGGGTCGAGGCCTGAATTCCGCCCTCCCGGGTGAACCCCAGGGACACGGCGTCCAGGAAGGGGGAGAGCAGGAGGTCCGACACCGCGCTGGCCACGTCATCGGTGAGGATGTTGATCGATGAGCCGCCCCCCTCCCCGCCGAGGCCCTGGGTCTCCAGATCCTTGCGGGTCATACCCAGGAGGAGGAGGGTCTGGAGGTCTGCCTGGTCGTACTCGCCCGAGTCGCTGGACAGGTCGAAGCGCAGGTCGGGGTAGGTGCCGTAGACGTGGATCGTGATGTTCACGTCCCGGCCCCAGGTCTGCTCGCTCTGGGTCGAATTGGCGGCCGCCTGTCCGACCGGACGGTTCACCGTGGTGACCGCCTTCACGTCCAACACGGGCTTGCCCGCGTCTCCTGTGAAGTCCGCGTAGCCTGACTGGATCTCGAACTCCCGCTTCACGACCTTGTAGATAATCATGCCCCCGGGGATCAGGGTCAGACGATCGTGGAGCTCCAGCTCGTCGAGGGTGCCCCGTGCCTTCATGTCCAGATCCGCTTCCATGTCGGTCTCGCCGAAGGGGAAGCGGCTGGCCACGCTGAAGTCTGTAGAGCGTATGTCCAACTCCAGCCTCACAGCTTTCAGGAAAGGGAGCACCTCGGTGATCGGACGGCTGTAGCGTTCCTGGGAGCGGGAGAACGCGGTAGCGAAGGACCCCAGGAGGCGATCGAAGTTGCGATAGAACCGCCCCTCGGTCACGTCTATTCGCCCCCGAAGGATCCCATCCGCACGCTCAGGCTCGAAGGGGTGGCTCAGGTCAAGATGGAGGGTCGGGTTCATGGTCAGACGAAACTGTCGGGGCACAGCGAAGTAGATGTTGGAGCCCGCCGCGTCCAGCGCTGCGCGTTCCGGGATCCAGTCTGCCAGTTCCATCTCCCCCCAAAGGGAGATGGAGCCCTCCTCGTGCTCCGCTTCGATGGGCGCGTTCTCGGGAATCCGCACATGGAGATCCCCGGTGGCCAGACTGCCCGCCAGGATCAACTCGGCCTGCTTGATGCGGATCTCCCGGGGATAGCCCCGGGCCAGGAGCTCCACCCCGGCCAAAGAAACAGCGCCCGCGACTTCGGGGGCCGTCAAATCGCCCGTGATCCGAAACCGGTCCCCCGTGGCCTCGCACGCGTCTCGGGCTCCCACGGAGACCTCCCCCTTCAGCCGGGCCAGCCAGGGGGAGAGGAAGGCCAGGCGGGCCAGGTCCACGGCCCCGCCTACATCAAGCGCGTAGCCCTGCTGCAAATCCACGGCCCCTGCAACAGACACCGGACCCAGGGGAGTGGTCAGGCGCAGGCAGTCTGCCTGTACGCCCCGCTCCGTGGCCTCGATGTCCAGGGCACCGATGTTCACCATCCGAAACGCCACATCCGGGTCGAGAGAGGGCTCCTCCTCGGTTTCCCAGGTCTCCTCCTCATCCTCAGCCTGGAGGAGGCGTGCCAGTGCGGGCATCTCCACGGCGAGGTCCCCGTCCTCCATATGAAGATCCACGTGGACCATGTGGTCCCGGGCCCGGGTGTTCACCGTCACCTGCGCGGTCCCGGTGGCCGTTACCTGGGCGGGAAGGTCACCGTCCGGAAGAAGCTTGGCCAGGGTCAGGTCCGTGAAGCCCAAGGCCACCTCCACCCACACGGGGTCCAGCCCGTCGAAGCGGATCAGGGCGCTGTCCAGGGCGAAGCCGTCGAAGAACCGGTCCGAAGAAATCCGCACAGCGTCCCCGATGCGACCGTCAAAATCCAGGACAGCGTCGCCCAGGCGGATCCCCGCCGCTTTCAGCCGATTCAGATGAATTGCCCCCTTTACCTTGGGGCGCGCCAGCGCGCCCTCAAAGTCCAGCCGCCCTCCGACCCGGGCCTGGACAGGGAGATCCAGATCGGTCAGGACCTTCAGAGAGCGCAGGTCGATGGGACTCCAGGTCACCCGCCCTGAGCCGGTCATCCGATCCAGGTTCAAGCGGGCCCGGCCACGCAGGCCCTGCCCCGAGGCCAGCGTCACCCGGACCTCCGAGAGGTCCAGGCGGCCCCCCTTGAGGGTCACCGACGCGGAGGCCTCCCGCACGGGTTCGGGCAGGGTCTCCAGATGCTCGGCCTTCACGTTACCGCTCATGGTGAGCTTTGGCAGGAGTTCAAGTGCGGGCATCTCCAGGAGAGGCTGGAGCGCTGGCCAATCCAGACGTAAATTGCCCGTCACCAGGGCCTCGTTGATCGGTTCCAGATCCCTGCGGACCGACTTTGGCAGGGGCACCGACCGCACCGGCATCCGGTCGAAACGTAGACGGGCGTGGCCTTGCTGATCCTCCCTCGCTACGCGGCCCTCGATCAGCGCTCCGATCCCGCGGGTCACCTGGACCTTGCCCGCAATCGTTGCGTCGCCCCCCTCGGGATATTGGATGGCCACCGCCAAGTCCCGGAAAGCGAGGAAGTCCTTCTTGATACCCCTGGCCTCGATGCTCACGTCTCCGTACACCATCGAGAGGGTGGCCCAGTCAAAGCGCAGGGGGATCCCCTGGACCGCTGCGGAGGCCTCCAGCGCTTCCACGCTGAGCCCGGCCAGGTCGAGGCCCTCGGCCTGGACCTGAACCGAGGCCCCGATCCGGGGCGCACCCATGCCCCCCTCCCGCCTGGTCTCGACGATGAACTGCATCTGCGCTTTGCTCACACCACCGGCGGGGGTGGCGAAGCTCATCACGCCGCCCTCTCCAGCTACCCGCAGGTCCCGCAGCAGGTGGTGGAGCTTCGTGCCGATCCGCCCGTCCACGAAGAGGCTCTCCAGGCTGACTTCGCCCGTGATCCCCTGGCCGGGGGCCAGGAGATCCAGAGGTACCCTGATCGGGGCGACGGCCTCTACGCCGACCCGCCAGGGGGACTTGAGGATCACGGGACCGGGGCCTACGACCCTGGCCATATCCCCTTCGACCGCGCCATCGGTGCGGGGATCCTCCCAAGCCAGGCGCCGCACCACGAGGTCCCCGTCGGCGAGGCTCGCGTCCAGCGTGACCCGGGCCAGGTCCACAGCGGGGGTGCGCAAGTCCTCCACCGCTGCCTCCAGGTGGACCGTGGGGTCGTCGGGGGTGCCTTCCAACCCCAGGCGGATGATCTCCAGGTCCCCGTCCACGCCGATGACGTCCAGGGCCTCCAGATGCCGGGCAATGGCCGGCATCTGTCCCTGCGCGGCCAGGTCGAATTCCAGTTCCGGAAACCAACGGAACTCGCCCGCTGCCACCAGCCGGTCCTGCCCCGCCAACAGGTCGAGGCCCGAAGTTTTCATCCCGTTTATGTCCAAGGACAGGTCCCCCACCATCATCCAGGCGGCGTCGAGGCCGACCCGGGGGTCGGGCTCCCCGCCAACGACCACGTCCAGCGCGAGGCCCATGGACACGTCATCCTCGGTGACCCGCAGGTCCCGCACTCCGACACAGCCGGTCATGGCGCCGTCCAGAAGGGAGCTAAGGGGCCGCGGGTCGTAGTCGCCGAAGGCCAGGGCAGCGGCCGCTCCGTCGAGGCCCTCCACGCAGGCCCGCCCGCCGATATGGACAAACTCTCCGGGCTGTGCAATCGCATGGACCAGGACGTCGGCCGCGTCGAGGCGGCCCGCGCGGAACCAGCAACCCAGGCGGCGTACCCGCACGAGGGTCGGATCCAGGAGGCCCAGCTCCACCTCAGCGTCCACGTCGTCGAAGGGCACGCCCATGACCTCGATCCGTTCGGAAAGGACGGCTGCCGAGAGGCGGGCCGACTCCAGGGCCCCCCGGACCCGCACCGTCGCGTCAAGCGCGCCCATCACCGTGCCTTCGGTGATCTCCTCCAGCACCGTGGGATCGGGGACGTGGAGGGTGGCGACCGCGTCCAGGGAGAGAGGACGCTCCGGTGGGAAGGCCATGGAGCCGCTCAGATCGACGTCGAAGCGCTGCGCCCGGGCCGACGCGCGGATGACCTCGAACTCATCTTCGTGGAGGAAGAAGCGCGCGGCGCGGAAGTCGCGCACGGGCCGCACCAGGAACGCCAAGGAGTCGGGGATTGGGAATCCGCCGGTGACCGCCACCCGTGCCGCTGTGACCTCCTGGGCCCGCACGGTGACGATCTTGTCCTCGACGCGCACCTCGCCGTCCAGCGCTGCCTCGTGGATGTCCAGGCCCCAGTCGCCGAAGAAGTCCAGGCGCACCCGGACGTCCTCCGCGTGGATATCGTACATCTTCAGGAGGATCCCCGGACCGTCGGAGGGGGGAGATCCGTCGGGGATGTAGAACGCGCTCACCAGCAGGAGCCCGTCGTCCCCAAACTCCAGATCCACCACCCCTCCCCGCACCAAGGTCCGGTCGAAGAGCAGGGGGATGGGCTCGTTAACTCCGACCACCAGGTTGGTAATCAACGCGCCGAGCCGCATGTCCGTCGTCACTCGTGACGCTTGGATCACCACTACGTCCCCGGGCCGGGAGATCTCGACACCGAGGACATGAATCCGACTCCGGAAGGGCTCCCAGTGGATCCGCTCAGCGGTGATCGTGCCGGGGATCACGCCGCTGACCAGGGTCAGGATACGCGCCCCGATGACCGGGTCGTTCACCGAGAAGTAGACCATCAGCAGCAGGGTAAACACCCACAGCGCGCTCCGCACCACCAGCAGGTAGGCGAGGGCCAATACGGTGACGACGAGGCGCCACACGATCCGGAGCAGTCGGAGTGGGTGGAGAGGTCCCATCAGCTACAGCGCCTTGACCTCCTTAGGGGTCCCCAGGAGGAGCTTGCCGTCTCCCCAGGGGATCACCTTCTTGAAAAGGGTCATCGGCCCCACCTCCGGGGCCTGGGTCGGATCGATGACCGTCCCGCCTTCGGGGCAGTAGATCCCGAGGGCAATCGCGCCGCCCTCGATGCCGAACGTGCAGCGGGACAGGGTGAGATGCTCGGGATCCATGGGGCTCCCCTCGAACGCGACCTCTCCGATGAGGCGCCCCGAGAGGAAGCGCTCTGCCGCGGAGGGCACCTCCACGTAGGCCCTGAGCGCTGCCAGGTCGATACCCTTGAGGTCGAGCACGCCTTCGTAACCCGGCAGGCCCAGTGGCGGCTTGGGCCCAAATCGGCCGCGCAGATTCACCTGGCCCAGGACGCTGTCGAGGCGCACCAGGCGCAGGTCCAGGGTCATCGGCGGCTTGAAGCCCGCGTCCAGGTGCAGGCGCAGCTTCGGCGCCAGGGAGAGGTCCCCTTTCGCCACGGTACCCAGGCCGACCTCCAGATCCAAATCAAGGGTCGGCCCCAACTCCACGATCAACTCCTCGGCTGGTCGGTCGGTCCATAGGGCTGCCCACGCGTCGATCAGTTCGCCCTTTGTAAGACGCAGGGAGATAGCCCCGGCGAGGGAGAGCTCCCCCAGGGTCCCATGCTCCGTGTTCACCGCGGCGAGGTCTACGTCCCCAATGCGCAGGATGATCTCCTTCCCCCCGGCGTGCATTGTCGTCGGCGCGGCCCGCAGTTCGCGGATAGCCACCCCCTCCACGGGGGGCAGCTCGGCGAAGTCTGGGGGATCCAAGCGCAGCGCGACCGCCACGTCCTCCGGCGAAAGCGCCAGGTCCAGCGAGAGGAGGTCCTTCCCCGCCCATGTGCCCTCCCCGTTTGCCCGGAGGGTGAGCGCGTCCAGATCCGCGGCAGCAGTAAGATTGAGGTCGAAGGGGCGGGCGTTGAGGGACAGCTTCTCTACATCGAAGCTGTTTCCGTCCCAGGACGCCAGCAATTCCACGGGGCCTAGCATCTGAAGTCGCTCCAGAGTCCAGCCCAGCGCTCCGAGCAGGGCCACTATCGCTGACGGACCCCGCAGCTCGATGGAGATCCGCTCGATACGGAGCTTCGCTGTGCCTCGGGATACCCCCTTGACCTCGCCCACGTTCCCGGTGAGATTGAAGGGTCCGATATGTCCTGTCACCATGGGCAAATCGATGGTGATCCGCCCTTCCTCAATGTGCAGGGACTCCACGCTCCAGGAGCCCTTCTCTTTCTTCCGTTTTTTCCGCTTTTTTTCCTTGAGAAGCTGGAGAAGGGAGAGGGTGCCGTCGGGGCAGAGGAAGATGTTCACCTCGGGCTTCCTCAAGAGTACGGAGCCAAGCGCTGGGCCACCGCCGCGCCAGCCGGCGCCGTCAATCTCCAGCATCTCGGCCCGCAGGATTTCCCGCTCATCCTCGTCGAGGAGCACGGGGCGGGCGATTCCCACCCGGCCGTGCCAAGGGGAGGCCGTGCCCCCCTCGAAAACCAGGTGGACCGGCCGGTCCTTCAGGGCCATGGCCAGGAGAGGCTGCTGGATCCCCCGGACGCTGGGGCCGAAGTAGAGGATCAGCACCAGGGTCCCCAGGAACAGCAGCACTTGCCCTGCGACGACACCGACGGCCCGGAGAAAACGCAACCCGCCGCGCCGATCACCGCTCTTTCCCTTTTGCTCGCTCATGTTCCCTCCACGATAGTTCATTTCGCGCCCGCAACGTACCCGTGTGCCCAGGCACGCGCGTACTTCTCCCAATTAGAGGTAGTATAAAGGAGTTGGTCCCTCTGGAAAAAATTCAAGAACCATGCAGAATAGCTCCAGTTCACCATTCCGGGGAGAAAGTCCCATGGAGCCCAGCTACAAAGAACAGACACGCCGCCTGACTCCGGCCCAGGCCCGCCTGGAGGCAGCGCGCTGCCTCTCCTGCGAAAACGCTCCCTGCACCGCAGCGTGCCCCGCGGGGGTCGACGCCATGCGTTTCATCCGGGCGATCCGGTTCCGGAATGAACGCCGCGCGCTGGACCTGATCCGCGGCAGCAACATCCTTGCCGGAACCTGCGGCACCATCTGCCCACACGAGAACCTCTGCGAGGGGGCCTGCAATGCGCACGCACTCCACGACGCGCCGGTGGCGATCGGCGCGCTCCAGCGCTACGCGTCCGACGCTGAGGAGCGATTCCCGATTCCCTGGGCGCCCACGGTCACGTGGACCGACCACCGGGTCGCCGTGGTGGGGGCCGGTCCGGCTGGTCTAGGCGCGGCCGCTGAGCTGGCCCGGAGCGGGGTGCGCCCCGTGGTCTTCGAGGTCCGGGATCGAGCCGGCGGCATGGTCAACCACGGGGTCCCACGGTTCCGCTGCGCGGATGAAGTGGTGGACCGGGATGTCTCTTTCGTAAAGGGGCTCGGTGTAGAGATCAGGCTTGGTAGCCCGGCAGACGATCTCGACGCGCTCCTGGAAGATTTCGACGCTGTGGTGCTCACCGGGGGCCTCGGGCAGGGCAAGGCTGCCGGCCTCCCCGGCGAGAACCTGGCGGGGGTCCACCTGGGCCTCGACTTCATCGTCACGGTGAACGCTGACCTGGACACAGCGCCCGACCGGCTCACCGTAGGGGAGCGGGTGGTGATCCTCGGCGCGGGCCAAGTGGGTATGGACCTCGCTGAGCACGCGCTCCGCCTCGGCGCCAGCTCTGTGGAGGCCACGAGCCGACGTGGCACCGACGCTATCCGCGGGGCAGCCCCCGGGGAGTTCGACACGGCCCTGCGGCACGGCGTCTCCTTCCTGACATGCGCAGTCCCCGACGAGATCGAGGGCGCAGGCGGCCGCGTGACAGCAGTCCGCGGACATCGGGTGCGCTGGCTCCCGGACGGAACCATGGAAGACCTGCCGGACTCGACGTTCCGTCTCCCTGCGGACACGGTCCTGGTGGCCGCAGGCCAGAAACCAGAGGAGGCAGTCCTACCCCTCCTCGCTGGTCTCAAGACCCGCCGCAACCGCATCGTAACCGACGATACGGGGCAGACCTCCCGAGACCGCGTCTGGGCAGCGGGGGACGGCAAGGACGGAGGAGGCGGCACCGTGGTTCGCGCAGTGGCCGAGGGCCGCGACGCGGCCCGTGCGATTGTCGCCCAGCTTGAGGGAGGCACGAAATGATCGTCAAAGGCAAGGACATCTCCATCGACTTCCTCGGCGTCCACTTCGAGAACCCCTTTGTCCTGGCCGCGGCGCCCCCCACGGACGACCTGGACATGGTCCGCCGCGGCTTCGACGCCGGCTGGGCCGGTGCGGTCCTGAAGACAACCTCTGTCCCCGAGAACCCCGTGGACCTCGTCTACCCGATGATGTCGGGCATGGACCACGCGGGAGAGCGCCTGGTGGGCATGGGCAACATCGACCTGATCTCCGAACATCCGGTGACCGAGATCGTGGGGCGGGTCGCCGCGCTCAAGAAGGAGTACGGAGACTCCCGAAAGGTCATCGCGTCGATCATGGGCGCGAGCAAGGACCAGTGGCAGGGCCTCGTACGCCGCCTCGAGGACGCGGGTGTGGACATGATCGAGTGCAGCTTCTCCTGTCCCCAGGGCAGCATGGGCGAGGAGCCGGGCATGATGCTCTCCCAGAGCGTTGACGCAACGCGTCGCGTCGTCGGCTGGGTCAAGGAGGCCGCTAAGCGGGTACCTGTGGTGATCAAAATTACGCCCCAGGTCACCAGCATCGTCAAGACGGCGAACGCTGTGAAGGAGGGCGGCGCGGACGGGATCTGCGCGGCCAACACGATCCCCTCCCTCATGGGGATCAATGTCTACTCGAAGGTCCCCCATCCCGACGTGGGCGGGTTCTCAACCTACAGCGGCATGTCAGGCCCCGCTATCAAGAACCTGACCCTGCGGACCCTCGCTGAGATCCGCCGGGGCACCGGGATGCCGATCACCGCTACGGGTGGCCCCGTCACCTGGTGGGACGCGGTGGAGTTCATGCTGGTGGGCGCAACCACTGTCCAGTTCTGCACCGCGGTGATGCACTACGGCTACGACATCCTCGACGACCTGACCGAAGGCCTCGCGTACTACCTCCATGACATGGGGCTCGACCGTCCCGAGGAGATCATAGACGGGAGCCTCCCGAAAATCGTGGATCATGACGCGCTGCCCCGAGACTCAGACTCCGTGGCCTGGGTGGACGAGCGGCTCTGTGTGGGCTGCGACCTCTGCTACACGGCCTGCCGGGACGGCGGCCACCAGGCGGTGCGCCTGCCAGCGTCGGGCCGGACGCCCACGGTCGACGGGCGGGACTGCGTGGGCTGCGCGCTCTGCGTCAACCTCTGCCCGTCACATGCCATCTCCCTGCGTCCCCGCGCGGACGTCCTCGCAGAGCAGGAGACCTCGTGAGCGCCCTGCTGATCACCAACGCGACGGTCCTCCGTCCAGGCTCCACGCCAGCGGTCCTGGACCCCGGCGCGGTGCGGGTGGAGGGCGAGGAAATCGTCTGGGTCGGCCCAGCGGGGGAGGCCGCCGCACCGGCCCCCGGCGACGACGTGATCGACGCCAGGGGCCGGGTCTGCATGCCGGGCCTGATCAACGCGCACCACCACCTCTACTCGACCTTTGCCTGTGGTCTGGCAGCGCCCGCGTCCCGGAACTTCCAGGAGGTCCTCAGGAATCTTTGGTGGCGCCTCGACAGCGCGCTCACCCTGGAGGACGTCTACGCGAGCGCGTTGCCGCCATTGGCGCGTTGCGTCATGGCCGGAACTACGACGATCTTTGACCACCACGCGTCGCCCTTCGCTGTGCGGGGCTCCCTGCCGATGATCGCGGACGCTGTACGTAAAAGCGGCCTGCGCGCGGCCCTCTGCTACGAGATCTCTGATCGAAATGGCTCTGAGATAGCGACCGCAGGAATTAATGAAAACATCGCCTGGGCTGAACGCTGCCGACACGACAAAGATGGCCGCTTTGCGGCCCTCTTCGGGCTGCACGCGGCGTTCACCGTGGGCAACGAGACCCTCACCCGTGCGGTGGCGGCCGCCAGGGATCTCGGCGTGGGATTCCACATCCACGTGGCCGAGGATCGCTCGGACCAGGACCACAGTCGGGAGAACTACGGGACCCGGGTTGTAAACCGCCTGGCGGACGCGGGGGTCCTTGGCCCGGGGACCGTAGCGGCCCACTGCGTCCACGTTGGCCTCCACGAACGGCGCCTCCTCGCGGAGACCGGCACCCTGGTGGTGCACAACCCCTCGTCCAACATGAACAACGGCGTGGGTGCAGCGGATCTGACAGCGCTCCTGGACGCGGGAATCCGGCTGGGCCTGGGCACGGACGGCATGCGCGCAGACATGCTGGCCGAAGCCAACTACGCGATGGTGCTCCAGCACCACCGGGCCGGTGATCCCTCCGCTGCCTTCGGGGACCCCCTGGACGCGCTTCTGAAGACAAACGCAGCCTTCGCATCAGACCTCTTTGGCCGCCGTCTGGGAGTCATCGAGTCGGGCGCAGCCGCGGATCTGATCCTGGTGGACCACCGCCCATTCACTCCTCTGGACGACACGAACCTCTACGGTCACCTCTACTTCGGCGTAGCGCCTGCGCGGGTCACAGACACCATGGTCGCTGGCCGCTGGCTGATGCGTAAGGGCCGCCTTCTGACTTTGGACATGGATGAGATCACCCACTTGGCGCGGGAGCAAAGCCGGGGTGTGTGGCGACGGTTTGGAAAAAGCTAAGCTGGTTCTACAAAATCTAATTTACGTCCAGACCGAATTGCGAGAGCGCACCGTAGCCCTTCGCATTGGTGTGTGGGGGGGGGGGGGGGGGGGTTGGACTAG
>CAYOTU010000039.1:0-4075 GCA_964406905.1 uncultured Myxococcales bacterium
GAGTCGAAGGGCGGGGGAGTTCGTACAACCACACGAACGTGGCCGCTGCACCAATTTTGATGCGATTCCCCTGGACGCACCGGTGTCCCAGCTTGACATCACTCGACGACCGGGGGTAGGTTCGATCCCTCCCCGGGGAAAACTGGCGGGGAAAACGACGACATCAACATTGAGGGACAGGCCATGACCGTCTTCAAGAAACACTACAGCTCATTGACCACGCTCGCCATCCTGGGCCTCGGCCTCTTGCCGCTGGCCGCGCTCACCCTCTGGGCCCCCGCGGCTGACGGGCTCCAGGAGAGCGTCTGGGAGCGCCATGCCCAGCACTATCCAGAGAACCCTTCAGATGAAGCCGGGGAAGACTACCAACAAAAGCAGGCCTTCAGCATCTTCCAAGACAAGGACGGGCGTCGCCTGTCCCGAAAGAAGCGGATCCGCCGGATCCTGAAAGCCATGCCGACCCACCACGACATCCTGATTAACGTGACGGTCAACGAGATGCCCGGGACCTCGGACCTTACCCGTCTGGGCCGAGCCGCTACGCCGGCCTTGGCCAAGGCCCTGCTCAACAACATGAACGACGGCGTCCGGAGCATCTGCGCGTCGGTCCTGGGAGAAATCCGTGACCCAGCGGCCGCGGAGGCCCTGGTCCTGGCGTTGTCAGACACGTCGGCAAAGGTCCGCTACAACGCGGTGGGCTCCCTGGGGACCATCGGCGACACCGGCAACGTGGGCCGCATCATGGCCATGATCACCAACCCGGAGGAGGAGAATTGGGTCAAGGGCGCGGCCATCCACGCGCTGGGACGAATCGGCGATCCCAGTTCCTTCGGCCTCCTCCTTAAGCTGGTCCGTTCAAAGGATTACCAGGGCCTCCAGGGGAGCATTGTGGAAGCGCTCTGGCTGGCCCGCGGGCGGATGAGCCAGGGCAAGCTGGTCAAAGTCTTCACGGCTCTGCTCCGCAATAACGAGGCCGCAGCGACGAGCGTCATCACCTACCTGGGCTGGCTCAAGGCCGAGGCAGCGGTGGGGCCCCTGGCCGACTACTACGTAGGGCGCGGCGACTGGATCAAGAACAACATCATCCTGGCCATGGGCCGCATCGGAAACAAAAAGGCCCGGGTCTTCCTGCGTGAGGTAATGAAGGAAACCCAGAAGGTGCGACACCTGAACAACGCGGCCATCGCACTCTCCCGCATGGGGGACAAGGACTGGGTGATCAGGACCCTGGTCGAGCTCCTGGCGGACCGCCGGGTCTACTTCCGCATCAACGCTGCCTTCGCACTGGGCGAGGTCGGAACAGATAGCATCACAGCGGTGGACGCACTCTCCATGGCCCTTGAGGACGCCAACGACTTCGTTAAGTCAGAGGCAGCGGTGGCGTTGGGCCGCCTGAAGGACTCCCGATCCGTCTCCGCACTGCTCAAGGCAGCGGAGACAGAGAACCCCTTCGTCCAGCTCGACATGGTGATCGCACTCAACCGCATCGACTATGAGAAGTACAACCACCTGATCTTCGACAAGCTCCTGGTTCACAAGAAGTCGCGGTTCCACCGGATCCGGGATCGGGGAATCCGCTTCCTGGCCGAGGCGGGGGACGACCGCGTGGTGCCCTGGATCCTTGAGTCCATGCGAGGAGGCACCTACCAGGGCTGGGATCGGGCCTTCAGCATGCTGAACGACCTTCCGAAGTTCGACCACTCGCTCTTCGCACCGGCTCTGCTCCAGGCGGTGATGTCCCAGGGGTACAGCTCTGCGGGTGCGGCCGCGCTGGCCCTGATCCGAGAACGCAAGGTCCAGGGGCTGTCCCGGTTCCTGATGGAGGCCATCTACCACGCCTGGACGGATCAGAAGAAGCGGATCTACCTGACCCTAGGTCAGGTGGCCACAGCGGGGGACATCGAGACGATCTCGAAGGTCAAGGAGACCAACGACTCGGTGAACCTCTACAAGGACTTCGCTCTGGCCAACCTGGGACAGACTGAGGCCCTCGACCGGCTCCTCTCCGTGATGCGGGACGGCGCGCTCAGCCAGAAGCGCGATGCGGCCTTCCTGCTCGGCTACCTGGAAAAGCCCGTGGCCCGGGAGAAGCTCCTCGCCCTTCTGAAGAGCAAGGACCAACTCACCGCTATCAACGCGTCCTACGCGTTGCTGCCCTATGGGGCCGGGGCCGCATATCAGTACCTCTACGACGTGATGAAGACCGCGTCTCCAGCATTGGCCCAGGAAGCGGAGAGGACCTTGCGGGTCTCCCCCGCACCGGGGATCCTTCCCTTCTTGAAGGACGGCCTCTCAGATGAGCGAAACCTGATCATGAGACAGCGTCTCTCCACCCTCATCTACGAGAAGGAACCAAAAGACTTCCGATAGCCCATTGGACTCCCTCCGCACCTGGGCCCTCCTCGCCCTGATTCCCGCGTCGGTCCTTCTTTGGCTGTCCGACTTATCGACCTTTCAGCTCGCCAAGGCCGTCCTCGTCGGGCCGGCCCTGGCGGTCCTGCTGGTATCGCAGCCCTACGCGCTCCGGCCCGCTGGGCCCCTCCTCGGGGCAGCGACCCTTGTACCCCTCGTCGGTGTCAGCGCGCTCATTCGCTGGGTTGCGCCAGGGACCGCTGCCTGGGAGTTGTGGTTCGACCTGCTTTTCCTCGGAGCTTTAGTCATGGGCGCGCAGCTTCGGGGTACCGGGAGCCTGTTCCTGGCCGCGGTCGCCGCGGGAGGCGGCGCTGTGATCGTAGTCACGGCCCTCGAGGCTGTCGGCGTCGGCCCGCTCTGCCCAGCGGCCATAACCAGGGCCGGGACCATGGGAAATCCGAACTTCTCCGGCGCGGTGCTGGCCCTGGCCGCGCCTGCGAGCCTGGCCCTGGCCCTGAATGCCGGGGCGCGAATCCAGGCGGTAGCCTGGGCCGCACTCCTCGCTGTAAGCTTGGCGGCAACAGCATGGCTCGGCGCCTGGACAGGTGCGGTCGGAGCGGGGGTAGGCCTCAGCGCGGTGGCGGTCCATGGGCTCATCCGCCGCGGCCGGGCCAGCGGCGCGCTCATCGTGGCCCTCCTCGTTCTCCTGGGCGGCGGAGCGGCGCTGCTATCGGGGACCGTGCGCGGGCATCTTGCGGATCGCGGCTACATGGCGCGGGTGAGCCTGAATGCAGCCGCGACGCGTCCGCTGACCGGGCACGGCCTCGGCGGCTTCCCCCGGGCTTTCCTGGACGCGCAGGCCGAGATACTCAAAGAGAACCCTGACGAGCGAAGCCGCTGGACACGCGCGCTCCACGCGCATAGCGAGCCGCTCCACGCACTGGTGGAACGCGGCCTCTTCGGGTTGCTGGCCTGGTTGGGACTATGGGGTGCGATCTCATGGGTGATCTGGCGGCGTGGCGGTTCCCCAGGCCTCACCGGCGTCCTCGCCGCGGGCCTGGCCCTCTCGCTCGGCGAGTTCCCGGGGCATCTGGTGCCGATACAACTCACGCTAGGTCTCGCCGCGGGGCTTGTGGGACTCAAACCGAGCCGCGACCGAAGCCCGAAGGGCGCAGGTGTCGAGAATGAGCACGAGCACGAGAAAATCGGGGCTAAAGCCCCTCCCACAGGGAGGAGACTGATGCGACATCTTCTCTGGATCCCAGCCCTCCTGCTCTTCCTGATCCCCGCCTGGCTGGCCGCGTCGGATCGGGCGTTCAATGGCGGAGATCCAGCGAACGCACTGCTGATCAACCCCTGGAACGGTCGCGCTGCTTTTGCGGTGGCCCTCGCTGAACAGGAGGGTGGCGCGCCCATGGGCTGTGCGCACGCCGGCGTCGCTGAGCGCCTCCTTCCCTCTCCCGCGTCCGCTATGGCCCTGGGTCTCTGCGAGGCGCGGCGCGGACATAATAAGGAAGGAATCGAGGCCCTGCGCCGAGCGACGCGTTGGAACCCCCGCAACGCCGCAGCACACGCCAACCTGGCCATCCTCCTCTTGGAAGCCGGGGATGTCGAAAGCGCACGGAGGCATGCGCTGCGCGCATCATCGCTGCGGCCCGGAGATCCGAAGATCCGCCGTATCCACGACGTGCTGCTGCTTGAATAGCACGTCCATCTTGCCGTC
>CAYOTU010000039.1:4085-6774 GCA_964406905.1 uncultured Myxococcales bacterium
CAGCGCCGCATCTGTTATGAAGGATGGGATGTCCATGAATCACTCTCCGAGAGGTGTAACGATGGCAAAATCATGGTGGTCATTTATTCTCAGCCTCGCTATCGTCGGCTGCTCCGCGGCCAGCGGCGGGGGAGAAAGCGACCCAGCGCTCGAACAGCAACTTCAAGGCCTCCGGACCAAAAACGTCGAGCTCTCCAAACAGCTCAAGGCTCTGTCAAGCAAGGCCTTCGAGCGGGCCAGCAAGGCTGAGAAGAAGCGGAACTTCAAGGGATCCAGCCGCGTCGTGCGAAGCAGCAAGGGGCGCCTCGGGTTCGACACCCTCGTCCTGGGTCCCTTGAAATTCAAGAAGAAGAAGGCCGGCACTTTCTACCTCAACATCGGAGAGGGGACAAGCCGCGGCGGCCTCGATGACCATAAATCCAGCCTCAGCACAAAGCATGGCGTGGCCACCAAGAAGACCTCGAAGAAGAAAACAATGAAGAAGAAGGGCCGCAAAGCCGGGACCATTAAATCCGGCGAGAAAAAACACAAGGTGTTCATCCGTAAAAAGGGAGGAAACTAATGGGACCGCGCATCATAACGGCGCTTCTCGCCCTGGCCCTCCTCCAGGCCTGTAGCGGCCCCACCCTGCAGGAGCAGGCGCAGACCCTCAAGACTGACAACGCGCAGAAGACCGCACGCATCAAGAAGCTCAAGAAGTCCGCCAAGTTCATCAACGAGTACGCGGACGCGCTTGAGCAAGGCGCCATGAATGGCGCACACTACGTGCTCCTGACCCCCAAAGAGATCAAGGCCGTCGGGAAAAAGGCATTCATCAAATACAGCTTCCCCGCCAAGCAGGTGAACCCGAAGATCCAGGGGACCTTCACCATCACCGACATCAAGGCCGTGGAGTTGATGCCCGGTGCCAAGGTCAAGTTCGTCCTGCTCATCAAGGGTAAGAACGTCAAGGTCAAGGGTAACATCCCCGCGAGTCACAAAAAGAAGTTCTCCGCGGGGGTGAAGGCGGGGATGCTGGTGGACGTGGTCGTCACCCTGCAGATGAACCCGAACGGCGCAATCGTGGCGCGTCCCCGGGCTACAGCGGTCAAGCTGCTCAAGAACAACGACTCGCTCTACACCAACAACATCAAGGGTGCGATCAACAAGAAATACAAGAAAGACAAGCACCTGATACCGGTGCGGCCCAAGGGCGGGATGTCGCCCCGGGCGGTCTTCACCACCCGGAACCACGTCGTTATAGTATATCGCTAATCTACTTGAAGCTAGTCGAAGCTACTTGGCGCTCCGGTTGGATGGCACGTACTCGCCGGGACCGATGTACAAAACGTTCTTCTTACGAACGATCCGCACCTGCGCATCAAGCTTACGACGAACAACGTATAACGCAGTCTGCTTTGAGACGGCCTTCTTGTCAGTCTCAAAAGTGAGCTTGACCGGCTCGGTCTCGGCCTTGCGGAGCAGGCTCTGGTTCTGCCCGTAAGGCGCCCGCTTCGAGCCTGTGGTCAGGATCTGCTCAAACTCACCCAAGGAGATCTTCTCCATCTTCATCTCTTTCTCCTCCCACTCATGTTTTGCCTGTCTCCATGACAAGCGGTCAGGAGACGATAGTCAATTTTTCCGGAATATCAAGGGGAGAGTTGAAGAAAATGCGGAAAAGTTTGCTGGTGTTGCGGATCGTGGTCCGAACCAGGTCTTCATACTCTTCATCTCTCAGGGTAGCGATCTCCTGCGCGGTCCAGACTACCCTGGCGGGCTCGTTCCTTCGACCCCGCCAGGGTGCCGGCGCCAGGTAGGGCGAATCGGTCTCCACCAGGAGACGATCCTTCGGGATCCGGGGGACTGCCTCCGCCATCGCACCCCGCGCTGGGAAGGTCACTACACCTGGAATCGAAAGGTGGAAGCCCCGGGCCAGCCAGTCCTCGGCCTCGGCTGGTCCGCCGGTGAAGCAATGGACCACGCCGGTCCATCCGTCGCGACGGTAGTCGTCGAGGAGGGCCAAGGCTTCCCGGTGGGCCTCACGCACATGGAGAACCAAAGGAAGGTCCCGCTCCAGGGCCAACTCCACGTGCCGCCTGAAGGACCGGCGCTGTCCCTCCGGAGATGAGTGATTATAGAAGTGGTCCAGGCCGGTCTCCCCGATCCCTACCGGGAGCCCCTCGTTCATGATTTCCAGGAAAGCGTCCCAGAGATCGGCGCAGCGATCCGCATCGTGGGGATGAACTCCAGCGACCATCCAGAGCCGCGGGGATCCCGCTACCAGGTCCGCTACCTCTCGAAAGACGGTCTTCCTACCCGCGGCCGCCACGACGACGATACCGCCGAGCCCCGCTTCCCAGGCCCGCGCCAGGGCTGCGCTCCGTTCTTCACCAAAGCAGTCGCTGTCCAGATGCGCGTGGGAATCGATGATGCCCAGGCCGGGCGGTGCGGGTGGTTTGGCGCGGTTCCGTCCCAACGTTATCAGCCCGACGAGGGCGGAGCGCCGCCTCCACCCTGGCCACCGCCGCCGTCGCTGCCACGCTGGCCGCCGCTCCGGCGACCCCGACGGCGACGGGGACGCTTCTTCTTCTCGCCGTCATCGCTCGTACGAGCGCGGTCCGGACGGGCCTGTCTTTCCTTGGGGGGCCGGGACTTCCGGGGAGCCTGCCCGTCCCGGGGAGCCTGCCCGTCCCGGGGAGCCTGCCCGTCC
>CAYOTU010000039.1:6874-14218 GCA_964406905.1 uncultured Myxococcales bacterium
CCGGGGAGCCTGCCCGTCCCGGGGAGCCTGCCCGTCCCGGGGAGCCTGCCCGTCCTGGGCCTGGCTGCGACGTCCGCTCCGGCGTCTCTTCGAGCGGCGCGAACCCTCTCCGTCGCTGCGGTTATCGCCTCGACCGGGACGCGGCGCTGGGACTGAAATGAGGTCTCGCTCGATCTCCTGGCGACGAGCCCGCTCCTCGGCCTCCTCGGCCTCGTGGCGAGCCATTCCTTCTGGATCGTAGGGAACACCCTCGTTATTGCTCAAGACCGCCACGGGATAGCTCTTGTACCCCGCACCCTCCACCAAAACGCCGACCTTGCGAGTGAGGACGTTGACCTCTCGGACCTTGCCTGTGCCGTCCGGTGTTTTCACGAGCTTGCCCATGCCGGGCATGCCCTTGCGCAACTCCCGGTACACGTCCACCTCGTAGGCGAGGCAACACTTGAGCTTGCCGCACCCACCGGAGACCTTCTGGGGGTTCATCACCAAGCCCTGTTCCTTGACCATGCGGATCCGGACGGACTCGAACTGCACCAAGTGGGTCGAGCAGCAGAACTCACGGCCGCAGGTACCGATCCCTCCCACAAGGCGGGTTTCGTCCCGAGGACCAATCTGCCGCATCTCGACACGGCAGCGCAGCTTGCGGCTCAACTCCCGAACCAGATCGCGGAAGTCCACCCGCCCCTCGGAGACGAAATAGAACACAACCCGGTTCTCCCAGTGAAGGTACTCCGCGCTCGCAATTTTGAGATCCAGGCCGTATTCCCTCGCGGCCGCTACGCAGTCCCGGCGGAAGTTTTTCTCCCGCCAGATCTGACGCTCCCGGTTCCGGTGGTCCTTGTCGCCAAAGCGTCTAAGAATCCGCGACGGCTTCTCCGACGCGGCCAGCCAGACCATCCGGTGTTGATCCAGGACCTTCCCGAGGGCCGTGCCGCGATCGGCCTCGACGACCACGATGTCGCCGGGCTGGACCGGCGTACCCTCCACCTTGTATCGGCCGGTCCGACGACTTCGCTCCAGGCGAACATGGACCACGCTGGCCAAACGCCGGGGCCGATCCGACTTAGGTGCTGCCCCGGACTCAGACTCCAGGGCAGCGAAACTGCGATATTCTTCATCAGCCTTGGGGTTCATCCCGCTCCAATGGGCCTGCGCTGTTCTCGGCCAGCCGGCCCGCCAAATGATCCGCCAGCAGCTTGGGGTTGGCGTTCACGCGGGCGCTTGCGTCAATATCGCGCAAAGTCTCGAATAATAAAAGAAGTTTCTCCTGCTCAGGCCGTTGGGGCCCATCCCGGGTCGTGAGTTCGCGAAGCCGGACCTCAAGCCAAGCTCGGGTCGCGGCGATGAACTGGTCCAGTCCTGCGCGATCGCCGCCCTTCCCCCCGGTACTTGCGAGAAGGGTCGAGACATTTCGGAGGCGATCCGCCGGACTCATCCGGCCGAGAGCCTTCACCAAGTCCATCCAGCCGGTCAGGCCGTCCACCCGGTCCTGGCCGATCAGACGCCGGGCCTTGCCAACGCTCCCGTCCGAGAGAGCTGCCGCACGACCGGCAATCGCTGGATCTGCTCCGAGATCCACCAGGATCCCCGCCACCTTGTCCTCTGCGAGGGGTGAGAAACGGATCCGCTGGCACCGGCTCAGCACCGTGGGGAGCAGGAGGTGCTCAGCGGCACTTATCAGAATGAAAAGGGTCTGTGAGGGTGGCTCCTCC
Organism: uncultured Myxococcales bacterium; assembly: GCA_964406905.1. Classification (GTDB taxonomy): domain Bacteria; phylum Myxococcota_A; class UBA9042; order CAIXZC01; family CAIXZC01; genus CAZNWW01. Next base: position 8,587 of record CAYOTU010000039.1, read on the forward strand.
AGGGTCTTGAGCAGAAAGTTGGCCGCGACCTCGGTCAGCTCGTGCGCGTCGTCAATGAGTACGACCTTCCACAGTCCCATCACAGGAGCAAAGGTCAGCTTGGGAATAATCTCAGAGAGGTAACCCGACCTGATTCGATCCTTGCCCACGCTGGCAGGGGGAACCTTGGGGATCCGGGTCCCTGAGCGATCAGGGATGAAAAGGTCAGGGTGAGTGCCCTTGGCCACCATCCTACAGGATCTACAGGCTCCGCAAGCCGTGTCGCCGCCCGCCTCGCAGTTCAGGTCAGCGACGAAGGAGAGGGCCAATGTCCGCTTACCGACCCCCTCAGGGCCGGAGAAAAGATACGCGCCGGGGATTCGCCCAGACGCGCGGGCCCGTTCGAGGACGAGGCGCGCCCGCTCGTGTCCGACTAAACGATCAGAGGTGGATCCATTCATGAAAGTAACTTAACAAGAAAGAAAGGCCTGTCAATCAGAGTTCGAAGGCAATTCGAGCATCTCCCGGGCCATGTCACGGACATCCGGGTCAGGGTGGCCGCTGGACCAGAGCGTGAGGTAGCGCCGGGCCTCGTCCGTGCCCAACTCACCGAGTGCGATGACTGCTGCGCGGATCACCAGGGGGGCTGCGCGCGCAGTGCGCTTGACGATCGCGGGCACCACGTCGGCTGCACCTATCTGGCCCAGCGCAACTATGGCTGCCGCGGCCACCCGAGACCTCTCGTCCTCGATGAAGCCCTTGAGCCCGTCGCCACAGGCCGAGATGTCCCTGTCACCGCATGCACGGGCCCAGGCCACGAGGTCCTCGGGGTCCTCGATATTCGACGCCAGGCCCGGGAGGACATCCGGGGGGGCGGTGCCCAGGCGACAGCGAAACACCAAGTCGCCGACGAGGCCGGCGAAGGCCCCTTGAGCCGCCAGATCCAGATCCGCGTCAGGGCCCATATCCTGAGCGACATCCGCTGAAATCGGCTGCCGCAGATGCCCGTCCATCACTTCCCAGAGGGCCTTGACCCCGAGCGATGTCCCTTGCTCGACAGGGGTCAGGAGATAGACCACCCGCAGCCCCCCCGCGGCGCCACGATCAACGCGGGGTACCTTGAGCCCCTGGAATCCTTCCTCTATCCAGGCCTGAACCCGCTCCTCGGGGATCAGCTCCCCTCCACCCTCTGCGCTCACCACAATGGATGAGAGGACACAGGGGTCTGTCGCGGGCGATGCGGGGACGCGCTCCGTCGCTGCCTCCGCCGCGGGGTCGGTCTCATCCACAGGCGGTTCATCGCCGCGACATGCAACTAGGACGAAAAAGAACACCAGGCCGGCGAGCTGTCGACTCACTGGAAATACTCATCCTCATCCCGCTTGGCCAGCGTCTGGAAGCGGACGTGGCGTGCGTCGAAGCGGAGGGGGGCCTCGCCGGTGGAACCGTGGCGGTGCTTGCCGATGATTATGTCCGCGGTCCCCTGGCGCTTGCTCTCCTTGTTGTACATCTCGTCCCGGTAGATGAAGAGGATCACGTCCGCGTCCTGCTCAATTGATCCCGATTCACGTAAGTCCGCAAGCTGGGGCCTCTTGTCCGCGCGTGACTCGAGCATCCGGTTGAGCTGGGAGAGGGCCAGGATGGGGACATTGAGCTCCTTGGCCAGGGCCTTCAGGGACCGAGAGATCTCAGCGACCTCCTGCTCACGGGAGCCGGGCGCGGTGTTCCCCGAGCCGCGCATGAGCTGGAGGTAGTCCACCACGATCATGTCGCAGCGCTTCTCCGCTGCCAGGCGTCTGGCGCGGGCGCGGAGATCGACAATCGAGAGGGCTGGCGTGTCGTCCACCGTGATGGGCATGCCGTAGAGCTCGTGGACTGCCTTGCCCAGCAGGTCCATCTGCGCCTTGGTGAGATCCCCCTCCGTGATCTTCCGTCCGTTCAACCCCCTGCCGTCGGGGGCCAATTCAGCGGAGAGGGTAGAGATCAGGCGGGTGGCGAGCTGGGACGAGGACATCTCCAGGGAGAAGACCACCACTTGCTTCTTGGAGTCCCGGGCCGCGTTGAGCGCGAGGTTGAGGGCCAGCGCTGTCTTTCCCATCCCGGGCCGCGCCGCGAGGATGATCAGGTCCGTGTTGTGGAACCCACCCAGCTTGTCGTCCAGGTCCCGGAACCCGGTCAACGTAATCGGCGCGTTTGCGTCGTGCTTCTGACGGGCATCGACCTCCTTGATGAGCTGAACGAGGATCTCCTTGAGGGTCTGGTAGGAGGTCTTGAGTTGATCCTGGCCGACCCTGAAGATCTCGCCCTCGGCCCATCCGACGAACTCGGTCGCTTCGCGGGTATCGGCCAGCCCCTCGGAGACGATGGTCTCCGCGGTAGAGACCATCTTGCGGATCAAGGCCTTGCCACGGATCGACCGCAGGTAGTATTCGAGGCCCGCGCTTGATGCCTCGAAACCCTCGATCTCGTGGAGGTAGGATGCGCCGCCGATCGCCTTCAGCTCTCCGAGGCGCTCGATCTCCTCCTGCGTTGAGACCCGATCGATGTGCTCGCTCCGGTCCGAGAGGTTCATGATGGCCTGGAGGATCATCCCGTTGGCCGGCGCGTAGAGATCGTCGGGTTTGACCTGCTCGATGACCTGGCTGAGGACTGGAGGGTCCTGGAGAATCATGGAGAGGATGCTCTTCTCTGCCTCAATATTCGCGGGGACCTTCCCGCCGTCGATCTGGAGCGCGCACATGGCCCGGACCTCCTCAGGAACTCGTCTTCAGGAGCGGCCGGATCCCCTCGAGAAAATCGTCAAAGCCCGAGAGATCCAACTGCTGGTCCCCGTCGGAGAGAGCACCCGCAGGCCAGGAGTGAACTTCCACCATGACCCCGTCCGCGCCCACAGCCAACGCTGCCCGGGCCAGCGGCACCAGGATATCCCGGCGCCCGGCCGCGTGGCTCACGTCCACCACCACCGGCAAACCACACCGTTCCTTTACCACGGCCACGGCAGAGAGATCCAGGGTGTTTCGAGTCTCCCGCTCAAAGGTGCGGATGCCCCGCTCGCAAAGGATCACTTGGTCGTTTCCCGAAGAAACGAGGTACTCCGCAGCGAGGAGCCACTCATCCACCGTCGCTCCGAAGTGGCGCTTCAGGAGCACCGGTCGCTGGACCGGCCCCAGAGCCTTGAGCAGCTCATAGTTGTACATGTTCCGAGCACCCACCTGGATCAGATCGACCAGGTCAGCAAAATCCTCGATCTGTGTGGGGGAGGTAATCTCCGAGACCGTCACGAGGCCCAACTCCCCCGCAACCTCAGCGAGGAGGCGGACGCCGTCCATGCCCAGACCCTGGAACGAGTACGGAGATGTCCGGGGCTTGAACCCGCCACCACGAAGGATCTTGACTCCACGTTCGGCCAGGCCGCTGGCGGTCTCACGCAGGATCTCGGGGCCCTCCACCGCGCAGGGACCGGCGATGATCACCGGGGGAGCGCCGCCGCCGATGGGCACACCACCCACGGAGATCGTTCGAGGGGCGGCAAGGGGCCTGTCCGCGGCCTTTCGCACCGGGACCTGCATGGACTCCAGGCTGGCCCGAAAGATCTCCTTGAAGACCCGCTCCACCAGGAGCGCTGAGTGTGGATCTCGATTGGCCAGGAGAAGGGACCGGATCTCGTCCGCCTCACGTACGGGATCGTAGAGGGGCAGGCCCTGGTCGCTCTTTAGCGCGCGCACTTGCCGGACGATCTTCAGGCGTCGGTTAAACCCCTCGAGGAGGTCGAGGTTTATCGCGTCTATTTCGGCCCGCGCCGCCTTCAGGCGGGCCGGGCGGTCATCGTTGGATGACTTGTCAGCGAACATGATAACTCCAACTCAGTTGCCCAGGAGCTTGTTCAATTCGGACTGGAGCACCGCAAAGTTCGGGTCCATGGACTCCCAGACGAACATCATGTCGTCCCCGTCCAGGAGGACATCCCAGGGAAGGGAGTTCCCGCCGATCGTGATGAACGAGCCGAAGGTCTGCCAATGGGGGTCCATCAGGACGTTCGTTGCGTCGAAGCCGTGGCCCTCCGCGTACTGGTTGCAGAAGGCCTGATTCGGCGGGCCGCCGCCAGCGTCCTCGCCTAGGATGAAGTAGAGTTCGAGGCCCTGACCGAAGAAACCCTGAGCGTACTCCCAGGCTTGGGGCCCGTACTGCTCGCACGCGCCGCACCAGCCTGCTACCTGGATGAACCACACGGCCTTCGCTGTCCCGCAGGAGTCGTGGAGGACATGCTTGTTCCCGAGGCAGTCGTCTAGTGCGAAGGTCCCGATGAGATCCCCGACATGGGTGCCGGTACCGCCCGGTGGCGCTGCGCACTCGCCGCCGCCGCCGTCGATGCACTTGTGCTCGTTGAAGTCACAGATTTTGCCAAGGGGACAATGTGCGTACTCGATACATTGGACGCATTCCCCCTGGTACTCGTAGGGGGCGTGACCATCGCACTCCAGGGGCGGAGGGATGCAGTAGTACTTCGTCAAGTGGCAGCTCGCCCCCTCCAGGGGGCAGTTGGAGTCATCCAGGCACTCGACACACTCACCGTTCCAGAAGAAGGGCTTGTCATCCGGGCAGCCCGATGTGGTCGGCTCACAGAGGTTGGTGTCGGTGTCGCACATCTCGCCCTGGGGACAATCGAAGGAGTTCGAGCACTCGACACATTGACCGTCGTCGGTGACCTTGAGCATCGGGTTCTCGCACTCGCAGAGGTACGCCTTAGCGTTGCAGACCAACTCCCCAGGGCAGTCACCGTCCACAAGGCACTCGACGCACTCCCCGATGAAAAGCACCGGAGTGTCGCCCTCGCAGTTATTCTCAAAGCAAGCTCCCGCGCCGAGGTCGCAGACATCTGAACCATCACAGTCGTCGTCCGACATGCAATCTGTACAGACAGCGTTGCACACATAGAGCTTCTCGCAGGGCTCTGCCAAGGCCACGCAGGTGGCGCTACAGTCGTCGCAGACCTCGCCCTGCGCGCAGTCCGACGTGTGGGTACAGCCCACGCAGGCCTCGCCGTCCCAGACGGGAGCCGCGGCCGGGCAGACGCAAGCGTTCTCGTCGGTGCAGCCCTGGCCGGTCGGGCAGTCCCCATCCCCCTCACACTCGACACAGATCCCGTCAAGAAAGAAAGGCTTGGGGGGCTGACAATCGATGGGCGGCTCGCTGCTCCCGCCGCCGCCTCCGTCGTCGCAGGCGCCCGCCATGCCGAGGAGCACCACCAGGAAACCAAGCCGGAACAACGCGTTCATCGAAGAACCTCCCTCGTCCATTCGAGGGAAGTATCCGATACGGTGGATGCTGATGCAAGCCTGTGGCCGTCCGCGTCCAGGGCGATCGCGAAGTCAGAGCGATCGCTACTCAGTACCAAGTCCGTGCCATGCAGTTTGTGGGAGGCCCTTTCCAGGGCCGATGCGATTCTGTGGGAGGCCCTTCAGGGCCGATGCGATTCTGTGGGAGGCCCTTCAGGGCCGATTCGGTTCTGTGGGAGGCCCTTCAGGGCCGATTCGGTTTGGCTGAGGGCTACATCTGGGGCTGAAGCCCCTCCCACAAGAAAATCGGGGCTGAAGCCCCTCCCACAAGAAAATCGGGGCTGAAGGTCGAGTAGCCCGGGGGAATCGCACCCCCA
>CAYOTU010000040.1:0-13828 GCA_964406905.1 uncultured Myxococcales bacterium
ACATGGATGTCCACGTTCGCTAGCGTGGCCTTGGTGTTTTGAAATTCATGCACATCACGGGAGTATGACATGAAGTCGTCACTACAGCAGTTCCGCTCTGGAGCCGACATATCTACCATCTCGATATACTACAAGAACATTAGCCGCGTGCCCCTCCTCTCTGCCAAAGACGAAATCGAAATCGCCACGCGCTACCAGGATACCAGGAACCACCGCTATGCGGATCGCCTCGTCGAGGCGAACCTGCGGTTCGTGATAAAGGTCGCTCTGAACTACAAGAACTACGGGTTCCCCCTCATGGACCTGGTGCAGGAGGGCAACCTGGGGCTCATCAAGGCGGTCCAGCGCTTCGATCCGAGCCGCGGCTTCCGGCTTATCTCCTACGGGGTCTGGTGGATCCGAGCCCACATCCAGGAGTACATCCTCAAGAACTGGAGCCTGGTGAAAATCGGCACCACCCAGCTCCAGCGCCGCCTCTTCAATAACCTCCAAAGCGCGCAGAAGCGTCTCGAACGCCTTCATGCAGCCGACTCCGAGGAGGAGCGCACACAGCTCCTCGCCAATGAGGTCGGCGGGACGGTGCAGGATGTCCTTGAAATGCAGGCGCGCCTCTCAGGTCGGGACGCATCCCTGGACGCGCCCACCGGAGCGAATGACAGCGACAACTACACCCTCCTGGAACGCCTGCCCCCGGACAAGAAGCGCACAGACGTGGAGGCCGCAGTGGCCGAAGAGGAGGTCCGTCAAGTCATGGGCGGACATCTGGCCGCCGCTGTGAACGAGCTCGCCGTCCGGGAGCAGACGATCGTTCGGCAGAGACATCTCAACGAGGACCCCCGAACTCTCAGGGAGTTGGGCGAGCACTTCGGGGTCTCGAAGGAGCGGGTCCGGCAGCTCGAGGAGCGCGCCCTGCGACAGCTCAAAGAGAAGATGGCTGTGCTCCAGCCTCTGGCAGTCTGATTCCCTACAGGAACCGCCGGGTCCCGAAGATCTCCACCTCTCGCTGCAGATCCACCCCGAACTCAGCGGCCACCCGAGCGCGGACCAGGTCGATGAGGTTCAACACGTCCCCCGCCGTGGCGCCGCCGGTGTTGACGATGAAGCCCTTATGCTTCTCGGAAACCTTCGCACCGCGGACGGACAGCCCGCCGCAACCCGCTGCCTCGATGAGCCGCCCCGCGTAGTCTCCGGGGGGACGCTTGAAGATACTCCCCGCGCACATGGTCTCCGGCGGAAATTTCTTACTGCGGGTCTCCCGGATAACATCCATTCGCTTGGTGATCTCCCCAGGGGAGGCCTCCCCGAGGGGATGGAGGCGAGCCTCGACAACACAACCGGGATCGCCTTGGAACCGGCTCTTGCGATAACAATAGCCCAGGTCCTCCAGGGCCGCTGTGTGGAGGGTCCCCTCCCGGTCCAGCCAGGATACGGAGACCGTGTTCGCTGCCATCTCACCGTCGTTGTTGCCCGCGTTCATGAAGACCGCACCGCCCACGGTGCCAGGCAAATCATCGATCCACTCGAAGCCGGTCCAGCCACGATCCCGGGCAAATCCAGCGAGGACCGCGTCCTCCACGCCAGCCCCCGCGACGATCTCCCCACCCTCCTCCCGGAGTCCGCCCAGGCCCGGACGGGTACAGAGGACCAGACCCCGCACCCCCTCATCTGACGGCAGCACGTTGGACCCGCCCCCGAGGACATGCAGCGGTACACCGCACTCCAGGCACCAATCCATCGTGAAGCGGACATCGTCCACGGAAGAGGGCAGGACCAACAAATCAGCAGGCCCGCCGACGCAGAAGGTCACGTGCCTCGCCAACGGCTCGTCGACGCGGACCTCCCCCCTGATACCATACCGTAACGCATCAATGTCTTGTGCTTCGATCATTCCTCGTTCGACGTGTGGTATGCCTTGTAGATCGGATCCGCTTCTGCGAGTTCGCGGCGCTGGACCTTACCCACAGCGGTCTTGGGCAGCTCGTCGATGAACTCTATGTGACGCGGGACCTTGTAGTAGGTCATGTTCTTCTTGCACCAGTCCAGGAGCTCTGCCTCGGTGATCGTACCCTTCGCTGCCGGTTCGAGGACAACCCAGGCCTTGATCACCTCGCCCGTCTCCCGATCGGGCAGGCCATGGACCGCCACCTCGGAGACCTTCTGATTTACAGCGACCAGCTCCTCGACCTCCTTGGGATAAACCGAGTAGCCCTTGTACTTGATGAGCTGCTTCTTTCGATCCCGAATCACGATCTGGCCGTCTTCGTCCATGTAGCCAAGATCTCCGGTGAGAAGGTAAAGCTTGCCGTCGGGGAACACCTTGAGCGTCTCCGCTGTCTCGTCGTCACGATTCAGGTAGCCCTTCATCACCTGGGGCCCCGCGACGCAGATCTCGCCGATGTTGGACTCCCCGGGGGGCAGCTCCCGACTGGTGGTCTCCATGTCCATGATCTTCCACTCTGTACCCGGGAAAGGCAGGCCGATGGTGCCTATCTTGCGGTTCCCGTAGAAGGGGCATGCGCTCACCACCGGTGTAGCCTCGGTGAGGCCATAGCCTTCGCCGAGACGCCCGTTTGTAACCCGCTCAAACTTTTCCAGGACGTGACGATGAAGCGGCCCCGCACCGGAGATACACATGGTGAGCTTGTTGTCGATCTTGTGGGTGCCCGGGTTGGCCTCCAGGTAATCGGCCATCTTCTGGAACAACACCTCCGCGCCGCAGAAGAACGTCGCCTCGGACGGGCCGATGGTCTCGACCTGGTGAGCGAGGTCCTTCATCAAAGGGGGCTTTGGGAAGAGCATGAGCCACGCGCCGATGCTCAGGCCGAGGTTCATGACAGCGGTCATGCCGAAGGAGTGGAAGAAGGGCAGGATCGAGACCTGGGCAGCGCCTGGCTCGACCTTGTAGAGCCAGGCCCGGCACTGAATGACGTTGGAGACGCAGTTGAAGTGGGTCAGCACTGCGGCCTTCGGGACCCCGGTGGTCCCCCCGGTCATGATGTAGACAGCGGCGTCTTCCTCTGGGTCAATATCCACCTTCGGCGGAGCAGGCGGTGTCCGAAGGAGCGTAGAGAGCGCATGCGCGCTCGCAGGCACAGCACCCGTGGGGATTTTTTTCAGTAGTTTTGCCACAAACCGCTTCACCCGCGGCAAAAAGTCCCCGATGTTCGTGGTGATGACCAACTCGAACGCTGCCTCCTTCTCCACGGGTTGGACAATCTGGGGATAGAGCGCGTCCAGGACGATCAGGGCCCGCGCACCGACGGTCTTGATCTGATGCAGGGCCTCCCCTGGCTTGTAGGTCGGGTTGATGCCGCTGACGACCGCGCCAACTTTTGCACACGCGAAATAGCTAATCACGTACTGGAAGCTGTTGGGCAGCAGCAGGGAGACCACGTCCCCCTTGCGTATCCCGAGGTTATGCAGCGCAGTGGCCAGGGCAGCAACGTTGCGGCCCAACTCATCGTAGGTCATCCACTGATCGAGGAACCACAGCGCGGGCCGGGAACCGAACTTGCGCACCGATTCGTCGAGCATCTCCCCGAGTCCCATCTTGGGGAACTCTATGTTCCTGGGCACCTCGTCAGGCCAACCGGACTCCTTGCGGAACCAGACCTTCGACTCGTCTACCAGATATCGTTTGTCCATCGGAACTCACCTCCGTCTTGAACCCCGGTCGTAGCGTTACGTTCGTCGATCAACTGTTCAGTCTGAGGGGTCAGGCGAATGTTTTCAAGGAAAACGCGGCTTCGGCCTCGCGCAATATCTCCAGGAAGTCCCGCTCGATGAGGATCCGAATCGCCGCGCCTTTCTCGTTGAAGGCCTCGGCTTTCTTCATCTTCGAGCCCTTCCGTCCCTTGCCGTAGAGAGGCGAGCCATCGTCACCGACAACAAGATAATCGAGGGCCTTCACGACCAGGGAGGGGGTCTCCCCGCCGAGGGCCTTGACCCGGGCCTGTGCGGCCTTGCGGTCCATGGTGGCCATCTTCCCAGTGAAAACCACGCTGAGTCCGGCGAACGGCCCCGTAGCGTCCCCCACAGCAGGGGTTGCGGGGGCCTCGATGGTTATGAACTCCCGGAGCTCCTCGATCACAGGCCTGAGCCGGCGAAGGCCCGACAGCACCTGGTGCGCTATGGTGAAGTTCACTTGGGAATACATGCCTAGATCTGCCTCGGAAAGATCCAGGACAGCGTCCAGGTCGCCAACCTCCCGCTCCAGGAGTTCAGAGACCGCCGCTGCCAACTCGTCCACGCCGAGCGCGGCCAGGAAGCGGGCCAGGGGCTGGCTCCGGGCCTGGGCGATCTCATCCATCAGCTTAGTCGCCAGGAGATCCCCCATGCGATCGAGGGGCAAGAGAGCTTGGGCCCGCAGCCTGAACAGGTCTGGAAGGCCCCTCATAAGGCCCTGGTCGTAGAGGGTTTCCATGTGCTTCGGTCCGAAGCCCTCCACGCCGAGCCCCCGCGCAAAATGGAGGAGCTGTCCGATCGTAGCGTCCTTGCAGGCCGAGGGCTCGGAACAGCTCAGGATGTCATCGCTCAGGTCCGCGGCGAGCGCGATGATTTTTTCTGCCGGCACCTCGTGCAAACGCCCCGCCTGCACCTCCCAGCTCTTCGGGAAGGGACCGATCCCGGCGGCCTCTCGAAGCGCATCCCAGGTCGTGCCGCTACAGGACGCTGAGACCAGGCCAGACCACTGAGACGTGGCGCCTTCCCGCTGCAGGTGGCCGCCGGGCATGGGGAGCAGCCAGAGCCGAAGGGGCCGGTCCCGGACGAGGTCCACCGCAGCGACCAGGGCCCGCTGCGACGCTGGCGAAACGGGGTCATAGACCAGCACCGCACCGAGGCGCGCGTGGGGAGGCGCTATTCCCGGCAGCGATTGCAGCGCGTCCCGCACCCTGCGCTCCCCGTCCGGATCCCCCCGGACCTTCCAGGTGAGGGTCTCCTTGTATTGCCTGTCCCCGCCGTGGAAAACCTCACCCTTGTCCGAGGACGGGGAACGCCGCGCTACCCTGTTCGTCGCGCCGAGGACGTCCGAGAGGAGCTCGGGCTTCCACAGGGCCAGACGATCGTCAGCGATGATGCGGACGTCCTCCGGGGTGGCCCACCGGGACAGTCGGACCCCGCCGATGAAAAACTGAGGGGCCAGAAGGAGGGTCTCCCGGCCACAAGACGGGCAACGCTGCGGAATCTCCACCGCTGCATCGCCGCCCCCGAGGCTGGTCTCCAGGTTGGGGATCACGCCCCCGCGACGCGATATCTGAACCTTGTCGCCGAGGCACAACCCATGGGCCCGAAAAATCCCTATGTTGTGGAGGCTGCAACGGGACACATTCGCACCGGACAGGAAGACCGGATCCACGATGGAGACCGGCGTAATCCGCCCCGTCCGGGATACGTTCCAGTGGACCTCTCGGAGCACCGAGAAGCCCATGTCCCCCTGAAACTTGAACGCTATGGCATTTCGAGGGTGGTGCGCTGTCGCGCCCAGGACCCCGTGACGGGCGAGGTCGTCCACCCTGACCACCACCCCATCCACGTCAAAGTCCCAACCAGCCCGCGCTGTAAGTATCTCCTCAAAGGCAGCGGGGACCTCGGAAGCAGAAACGCGGCGGCGGGGCTCCAATGGCGAAAACCCCAGAGCAGCGAGGCGCCTGAACTTGTCCTCTTCCGTATCCGCATCCAGGCCGAGTGCGTCGTACGCGAAAAACGAGAGGTCAAGAAGCTGGCCCCGGGAGGACTCCTTCTGCTTGAGAGTCCCTGCAGTAAGGTTACGGGGGTTGGCGAACTGCCCAGCGTACTTGGCGTCGAAGACGCTGCGGCGCATGTAGACCTCGCCCCGCACCTCGAGCCCAGGCGCGTCCACCTTCCAGGGGATGTCCGGGATGAGGCGCGCGTTCACGGTGAAATTCTCCCCGACGCGCCCGTTGCCCCGGGTCGCTGCCAGGACCAGCCGCCCGTCGTCGCCGTAGCGCAGAGAGGCCGCCACCCCGTCAATCTTGGGGGTAAGCATCATGTCCCACCCCGCCACGCGGTGGGCCTCCCCGGGGAGGAGGCCCCGCAGGAGGTCAAGCCACTGGCCGTACTCCGCCGCTGTGTAGCATTTGTCCAGGGAGAGCATCGGCCGCGCATGCTCGACCTTCTCGCCAAGGACCGGGTCCGCTCGCTGGCCGCCGATCCGAGAGAGCACCTCTGATTCCGGTCTCAGCTCCGTGAGGCGCCGCACCAGGAGATCGTAGATCTCGTCGTCGATCACCGGCCTGTCCAGCACCCAGTACTGGTAATCGTGGTACTCGACGAGGCGCTCCAGCCCGTCCGCGTCGAGGCCGCCCAGGGCTTCCAATATGGACTGCTGATCGTTCGGATCCACAGACCCCTCCGAACCAGGAAGACTCATTAGGTCATTCTACAACAGACCATGCTCGGTGAGGAACCGCTCAAGACGGAAATTGAAAAGGTCCGGGTATTCCACGCAGGTGTAGTGGCTGGCGCCGGGAACCACGGTGAGCTCCGCACCGGGGATCTTCCGTGCCATTTCCATGCCCATCCAAGGGCGGGTCATAAAGTCCTTCCCGCCGACAAAAACCAGGGTAGGCACCGATATCGAGGGTAGGATCTCCCTCGCGTCGTGGCGGGAGAGCTCCACGAAGATCTCCATGTAGTCGGCGAAGTCGAGCTTGGCGAACTCCCCGGAGAGCTTGTGGAAGACGTCCTCGTCCAGGGTCTCCGACACCATCCGGCTGGCCTTCATGAGGCGGATCGCCGCGGGGGTCCCAGCGAGGGGAGCGATCGCCGGCTGCACCATCGGCGCGACCTTGCCCGCCATGCGGAGTCCCTTGTGGATCCAGCGCGCACCGCGGTTCCCGAAGATCTGGTCCAGGGGTTTACCGTTGGTGCCGTTGGTGAGCACCATGGCCGAGACCTTGTCCGGGAACCGACGGTACATTTCGAGGGCCACCTGGACCCCCATGGACCAGCCCACGATCACCGCGTCCTCGACACCGTACTCCTCCATGACGAGTCTGGCGTCGCGGACGTGGTCCTCCATGGTGAAGGAGCGGTTCACAGCGCGGCCGGACTTGTAGAGACTCCGGTAGTCCCAGGTGATAAAGCGCAGGCGGTCCCGGAAGTGTGCCAACTGATGGACCCAGGCGTCCACGTTTCCGCCGAGGCCGTTGGCGAGGAGGAGCCAGCGGCCCTTATTCCCCTGACGGAACGTCGCTATCTCGGTGCCGTCGAAGGATCGGAGCCGCCCCTCCCGAAGATCGTCGGACTTCAAACTCAGATGCCCTTGTGGTTCTTGATGGCCTGGGTCAGCTCTGGCAGCACCTTGAAGAGGTCAGCGACGAGCCCGTAGTCGGCCACGGAGAAGATGGGGGCCTCCTCGTCCTTGTTGATGGCCACGATGACCTTGGAATTCTTCATCCCGGCCAGATGCTGGATCGCACCGGAGATCCCCGCACCGATGTAGAGATCCGGCGCGCAGACCTTGCCTGTCTGGCCGATCTGGTAGTCGTTATCGATGTACTCTGCGTCCACCGCGGCTCGGGTCGCACCCACAGCGCCGCCCAGGAGGTCGGCAAGCTGCTCGACGAGCGCGAAGTTATCCTTGGCCTTGAGCCCGCGACCGCCTGCGATCACGACCTTTGCATCAGAGATGTCGGGACGGGAGGAGTCGGAGGCCCGGAACTCCACGAAACGCTGCTTCATGGTGCCCCCGTCCCACGCGGTGGCGAAGGCCTCGATGGGGGACGCTCCGCCAGCCTCGGCCTTGTCAAAGTCGGTGGGCCGCACGGTGACGACCTGGACCTCGGTCTGTATCCGGACCTCCTCGAGGACATTGCCCGCCCAGGTCGGCCGGATGAACGTAGCGCCGCCCTCACCGATGCCGACCACGTCCGAGGCCATGCCGGCTTCGAGGCGCGTCGCCACCCGGGGGAGGCAGTCCTTCCCGGTGGTAGACGCTACGGAGCACACCACGCTGGCGCCGGTCGCCTTAGCCACCTCCGCGGTGACGAAAGCATAGCTCTGTGCCAGGTAGTTGGCAAAGTCGGGCTTGTCCACCACGTAGACCTTGCCCGCACCGTACTTTGCGGCCTCGGCCGCGACGCTGTCCACGCCGTCCCCGATTACAAGGATGTCGTAGCCGCAGCCCCTCATGCCCGCGACCTGCTTGGCAAAGGTCACCGCGGCGAGGGTACCGGACTTAAAAATGCCGTCCCGCTGCTCTGCTAGAACCAGAATGTTGCCCATAATGACCTCCCTACAGCACCTTGGCTTCGTTGACGAGCTTGTCCATCAGCTCCTCGACGGAGCCCACTTTGATCCCGGCCTGCCGTTCCGGCGGGTTGGCGTACTTCACCGTCTTCACTAGAAGCGCGGTGTCCACGCCCATGTCACCCGGAGTCCGGACATCCAGGGGCTTCCGTTTGGATTTCATGATGTTGGGCAAGGTCGGGAGCCGCGGCTCGTTGAGGCGGAGATCCGCGGAGAAAACCGCGGGAAAATCCGTCTCGATGACCTCGATGCCGCCGTCCACCTCGCGGGTCACCCGCGCCGCGCCGTCGAGCACCTCGATGCCGGGCTCGTCGCCCTGCATACCCGCCAAACCACCCGGATGGGAAGCAAAGGTAGCGTGGCCCCAGTCCAGGAGTTCAGCGCAGATCTGCGCCACCTGGTTGGAGTCGCCGTCCACGGCCTGCTTGCCGAGGATGACCATGTCCACGCCCTCGTCCGCGGCGATCTTCGCGGCGATCCGGGCCACCAGGCTTGAGTCCAGCTCCTCGCTGAGAGCCTCCACGAGGATGCCCCGGTCCGCGCCCATGGCCAGGGCCCGACGGACCTCGGTGGTCGCGTCGTCGGTGCCGACCGAGAAGGCGATGATCTCGCCACCGTGGGTGTCCCGCAGCCGGAGCGCCTCCTCGATGGCGTTCTCGCAGAAAGGATTCATCTTGAACTCGAGGCCTTCCGCCTCGATACCGGTGAGATCAGCCTTGAGCCGGATCCGCGCATCCGGATCCGTGACTCGCTTCGCACTGACGAGAATCTTCACGTTTCCTCCTCCTTGAACGGGCAAAAAATGCACCGTGAACTGACTTGCCAAAACCGCGACAACGGGACGTTAGCAAGGGGGTTCGACCATGTCAAACCCTATATGATGCAGAGCGTTATAAGGTCGATCCCGGCACGCCGGCTCAGTGTGATGCCGCTGTGTCCCAGCCGAGGCGGAGGCCCACGAAGGGCAGATCGCGCAGGCCAGCGTCGAGCTGCACCAGGAGCCCGAAGCGAGCCTCCCAGCGCAGGCCCAGATGACCCCCGAGGATCGGTAGGACGCGGGGACTGAAGGACACGGGATGGCGGGTCACGGTACGCCAGTGGCCGCACTCGCCCGGTGCGGTGTCACAGCCGGGCACCAGCTCCGTGGCATAGATGTCCCCGATCAGAACGGCCATGCCGAGCTGGGCGCCGTAGCGCAGAGAGAACCCCTCACCGAGCGCGGTGCCCCACTCGCCCCCTGCCCAGAGAACCAGGAGGTCCATGTCCATCTCCTGGTGCCAGCCTCCCAGCCCGTCGAGGGAGCCGTTCTTCACGGTCCAGACCCCATCTTTGGCCAGGATCGTGCCGCCGGCTATGCCAGCGATCCATTCGGCCGCGCCCCTCCGCCAGCGGAGATCCGCGCCGGCCAGAACCACCGTGCCGGGCTTGGCGTGATCGAACACAGGACGCATGAGGGCCTCGGGCAGGGCCATGACCTCGCTCCCCGCTGTCGCCACCAGGCCCCCCCTATCTCCGGCACGGGCCGGACTCGCTACGAGGAACGCCAGGAGTAAGGGGATGGCGAAGCGTAGGATCACAGGTCCTCCTTTCAATTTCCGTCAGTCTAGGGACCACCGCGGCCGATGTAAATGGTCAAGGAGTGGGGATCGGGGGTGCGTGGAAAAGATACGGGTAGTCCCGGGCCACGACGATCTCCGCGACCGAAGTCCAGCGGCCCTTGCCCGAGATCAGCCAGCCGGTGAGGTAGTCGGCCAGGTCCACTCCGTCATACCCAACGCTCACAAAATCGGCAGCGCCCAACCAATCCACGGCCGGGTCCAGGACAATGAAGAGTCCCGCCGCAAGGTTGTCGTGAGGCTCGGGCTCCCCATCGTCGAAGAGATCCCATAGGACAGCGGAGACAAGGTTCTCGGATACGAAGCCGTCCAATTCGCCGTCCTCGGTGCCCCACGCGTGCGAGCCGCCCATGCGCTCCAGATCCATGGACCAGCTCCCCTCGGCGAAGGAGTCCAGGTAGATCGGCGATCCGATGTGGGCCTGGCCGAAGAAGCTGGCGAAGCCTTCGCTCCATGCCATGTCGGGGAACGTGGGTTCCCCGTCGTGCGCGCCGCCGGGGTTGGTGGTCGCTGCGAGATTCTCCTCGAACCAGTGGCCCAGCTCGTGGAGGATCACCGAGTCGTCCCACTGGTCCGGGTCGGCTTCGCCGCCACCCACCAGCATCACGCCGCCCCAGGGAAGGAAGCAGGAGCCACAGGGGTGGGCCTCCCCGGGGGTCCAGACCATGTTGAGCCCCTCCACGGGGCCATACCGTGCAGCGATCCCTGCTATCGCGGCATTCACATCGCCAAAAATGTTGAAAGCGCCCCCCGCACCAGCGGCGCCAGCGTGCACGTCGATCTCGATCTCGTCGTCCGCCGGAACGGCAGCGCTCTCCACCGTATGGATCGCGTACTCGTCGTTCCGCACGGTCACCTGCATGTCCCGGCGCCCCGACATAGCCAGGATCCGCACCCGGATCTCCTCGCCAGCGACGTCGCCAAAGGTCACGACAGCGGCGCCGTCGTCCCCGGTGATCCCCTGGGCCAAGAGCTCGTCGCCCGTGCCGAGCACCTCGAACAGCGCTCCCTTGATTGGCCGAATCACGACGACTTCTCCGCCGTCGACCAGGGGCTGCCGGTCCTCGTAGGTGGCCGTGATCCCCAGGTTGATCTCCACGGAATCCCCGTCCAGCGCGGCCCGCCCCACGCTCCAGCCAAACCCGGTCGGCTCCGTGCAAGCGAAGAGGAAGAGAGCGGCTACGATGGTCGCGGAGCGCATCATGGTGGTGACAGTTTCACGATCTCGGCGGGAATTACAAGGTCAGGCCAGCCACAACTGCTGGGACTCCTCGCCTTCCAGCAAGGCCAGGACCTTCCGGTGGAGACCGTCAAAGTCCCGTCCGGACATGCCCACGAAGAGGTCCCCGTGGTCAGCGTCAGCCACGATTGCGTCGGCCATGGTCTCGACATCGGGGTAGACCCGGGCCGGGACACCGCGAGCCACCAGAGTTCGGGCGACGAGGTAGGGATCCAGGTACTGGTCTGGGGCCAGGGTGTCGTTCTTCACCAGGGGGACGCTCAGGTAGACATGGTCGGCCTGTGCCAGCGCGTCCACGTACTCGTCCTGGAAGATGCGGCGCCGGGAGGTGTTGCTCTCGAAGTGGTACGCGGCCAGGAGGCGACGCGGGCGGTACGCGGCGCGGAGCCCCTCGAGGGTGCGGCTGACCGCTGTGGGGTGATGCGCGAAGTCGTCCAGCACCCGGACACCCCGTGCCTCTCCCAGGAGTTGCTGCCGCTTCATGATGCCCCGGAAGCGGGTCAGAGCCTCGGCTCCCCGGGCGAGGGGCACACCGCACTCCCGCGCTAGGAGCAACGCGGCCATCCCGTTCTGGATATTGTGGAGCCCGGTCAGGGGCAGGTGTACGTCGGCCACGACCTTGTGTCGCCCGGTGGGGAGGCGGCGCGCCAGACGGAAGTCCGTGGCGCCGGGGCGCCAGTAGATATTGGTGGCGGTCCACTCCTCGTCCCCGCGGGTGCCGTAGACCTGGACAGGGCATTTCGCACGCCTGACCACGTCCAGTGCGTGGGGGAAGGCCGAGCACACGGCCAGCGTGCCGTCGTCGGGGATCAGGTTCACGAACTTCGTGAAGGCCTCCTTCACATGATCCAGATCTCGATAGATGTCCGCGTGGTCAAACTCCACGGAGGTGAGGGCCGCAAAGTGGGGCCGGTAGTGCAAGAACTTGGGCTGCTTGTCAAAGTACGCTGTGTCGTACTCGTCTCCTTCGATTACGAAGTGGCGGCCGTCTCCGACGCGGTAGTTGGTGCCGGTGTTCAGGGGGATGCCGCCCACCAGGTAAGAGGGATCGAGGCCTGCGTCCAGGAGAATCCAGGCAGCCAGGGAGGTCAAGGTCGTCTTGCCGTGGGTCCCGGCCGCGACCACGGAGAGCCGATCCTGGAGAAAGAAACGCTGGATCGCCTGGGGCAGTGAGATGATCTCGATGCCCTGCGCCCGCGCTGCCACGGCTTCAGGGTTGTCCCGGCCGGCCACGTTGCCCATGACCACGACGTCAGGCAGCGAATGAAGGTTCTCAGCCCGGTAGCCCTTGACCACGGGGATCTGCAGACCAGTAAGGAAGGTGCTCATGGGCGGATAGAAGTTCGAGTCAGAGCCGGTGACCCGGTGACCCGCGTCCCGCAGCATGCCGGCAAGCGCGGCCATGGCCGTCCCGCAGATTCCAGTAATGTGTACACGCATGTAGGCCTCCGTGCACGGATATCCACTACAGATAGTAGGTCTCGATACGCACGCGACCAAAAAAGGGGCTGGAGGTAAACCGTGAGGGCGGTCTGGACTGATACGTCAGTCTATCCGCAGATGCCCCGAGGGCAGGGGCTCGATGCGGTCGGCCCGGTACCAGCCCCACTTCACGGGGGTCTTCAAGTGCCAGACCTCCTCCCCCGCTGGCGTAACCTCGATGAGGTGTGAATCCTGCTCCTGATGGCGGCGGCCGAAGGTCATCAGGGTGTTTCCGTTCTCCTGGCGATCAGCGTCCCCCCACATGAAGCAGAAGATCGGCGGGTCCGGGTACCAGGACCAGGTCACCTCGTACTCCATGGCCTCCTCGTCAAAGCGAATCTGAACAGCGCCGCTCTCCTGCCGCACCGTCTGCATCCCGTTGTCAAAGAGCAGGACCTCGTCAGGCCCCACAAACTCAGGTGCGTGCTGTCGCAGGAAGGGAATCGCTGCCTCGCCGTCTACGCGGACAAAATCTCCACCTTTGCCCAGGCGCCAGATCACCTCCTCGGTCGCGAGGTCGATCTTGAAGATCGCGTTCTGCATCTTCGCGGAGATCAGCAGCGCTTCCTCGTTCGGAAACTCGACGATCGCGTTTGTGTGGTCCCAGTCCTTCTCCTTCTCCTCTGGCGTGAAGTGCTCACAGAAGGACCACTCCCAGAGGTTCTCCTGCGTTACGGGGTCATAGTGAACGATGGTCGTGGAGTCTGGGATCTCGTTGGGGCACTCAGTGGTCATGCCCAGGTAGATCAGCTCTCCCTCCGCGGCGTAGGGCAAGATCTCGTGGTGCATCTGAAGCTCATCCTCCCAGAGCACCCGTCCTTCCCAGTCCACGATTGCGGGCCAGGTGACGCCGCCGTCGTTCGCGCCGCCGATGAGGATCCCGTCGGGCACCCTCAGGACCGGCGTTCCGGAGCCCGTGGCCGAGGTGGCGCGCACATGGTACCAGCGATACCGCCCCAGCTCATCCACCACCGCTGCGATGGGCGGCGACTGGTCAAACTTATTGGTCAGGTTGAACAGGGTCCAGCCCGGCTGGACAGCATCCCCGCCATCCACGATCAGCTCCAGGGGGGGCAACACCTCGGGGCGAGTGGGCACCTCAATGGTCACCTCAGCCTCCCGGACCAGGCCGTCCTCGCTGACGGATCGCGCGGTGAAGGTGCAAACTGCTTCGGGATAGAGGCCCATAACAAAGACCTCGTGGTCCATCCGCAGGCCA